>JACRBO010000297.1 GCA_016219235.1 Chloroflexota bacterium | reverse complement strand
CGCGTGGGCGTGAAGTACCACCACTCCGGCCGATAGTTCAGCGGCTTGCCCTCAAACAACATCTTGCCCAGGCCCGCCGTCGTCTTCACGATCAACTCGACGCCGGGGATGGTGCTCTTAAACTCCAGATCCGGCACGATCTGCTTTTCAATCTCAACGGTCAGTTGTTGCGTCTCGCCCAGGTTGCCCATGAACGTGACGAAGATCGCCGCGATCAAGCCGATGATCAGCGGGTTGCGCAGATTCCAATGCCGCTCGCGATCCGCGCTCTGCACGCCTCGATCAATACCCGTCACCAGGTTGTAGGCCGCCGTGAACGCGCCCAAAGCCGTCATCGCAAACAAGGTCGGAATGGCAAAGTTGTAGGCTATCGCGGGGACGATGCCCAGCACCTTGACCAGCGTCGCCACCAGCACGAAGCCAAAGTAGTAGTACGTAATCTGCCCGCCCGCAAACCACGGATCGTACGGCGGGAAGGTGTTACTCTTGATCACGGCGTTGAGGTAGGCAAAATCCATCGGCTTTTCGCCGCCCATCACCGGATGCCACAGATCGGGATTGCCAAAGCGCACGAACAAGAACCAGAGGAATGCGATGGCAAATAACGCCTCCTCAAACAAAATCGTGCGCCGATGATCGCGCCAGAAGTCGCGCAAGGCGCTTTGCTGGCGGCGCGCGGCCAGCAACCCGATCGCGATCAGCGCGATCACGATTGCGGCGATCCACCCGCGCGAGAACGTGATGACGCGCACGCTCGACGCGAACCACACCGTGAACGACACGATCAGCAGCCCCGCGATGCGGGCCACGCCATAGCCTCGATCGCGCAGTCCCGGCAGGGTCGCAAACAACAGCGGGAAGGCCGCGAAGCCCAGCAGCGCCACGAGTAGATACCACACCACCGCGCCGACAAGCGGGCTTTGATTCAACAGGCCGTTCACGTCGAACAAGTCCGACCACGTGCCCGATTGCTGCTGTGCTTGCCACACATCGGTCTTCAGCATCAAGCCATTGGGCGCTTCGGTCTCACCCTTGGGCGACAGGTTTTGCAGCACGTCCCGCAACTGCACGCGGCCTAACTTGGCGGTCACATCGTCGATCGAGAAATCGGCCGTCTTCTCGAACACCAGCACGCGCGGATGATCGTACACGCTGAAGGCTTCTTCAGCGGACGGGAAGTTGACGTTGACCAAGCCCTGGCATTGCGGCACGTTGGCTTGCGGGCAGCGCGTGGGATCGGGCCACAGCCCCAGATATTGCGTCGTTTCCTGATCGGGGAACGTCAACGGCCCCAGCGTCGGATACGATTCGATCGACGCGACCAACTTGAAGCCCAACTGGCCGCTGAACATCAGGCGATAGTATTCAGCCGTCAGCGGATACCGCAACGGCTGGCGCGACATCGAGCCATAGGCGCGATTGCTCGCCATTGTGACGTAGTCGCTCTGTTGCAAGGACTGAATGATCTGCGCGCGTTTCTCTTCGACGTCTTCCCATTCGCGCTTGATTTCGAGGCCGTGATAGATGCTATAGGCGTCACGCCCGCCCACGCGCACGGGGACGGTTTCATCCCACGTCTCCACGGCAATGGTGCTGCTTTCGGCTTGCACGGGCGCGCCGCTGACCACCTGCAGCGCGACAAAGTAGCTGCCCGGCTCAAGTTGTGCCCCGTTGAAGCCCACACTCACCGCCCCGCCGCGCGCGCCAAACGACTCGACGTTCGTGGTGGCGTCCGCTTGCGCGATCGGGTTGCCGAGATCGGTTGAATTCCCGATCAAGACGCGAACGGTTTCCGGATCGGGGTCGCCCGCCAGATCGATCAAGCGGTTGATCGTCAGTGAATCGAGCGTGACTGCTTCTTCAATCTCAAACTGCGCGGCGGTGCTTTCACCATCGACGCCCAGAATCACGGTGTTGAAGAAGGGCAATTGCACGGCCCGGGTTGTATCGTTTTGCTGTCGCAGACGTAACGTGGCCGCAGTTGGGACGTTGTCGTAGATCCATTCGGACGCTGCGACGCGCGTGGTGGGCTGCCGGTAAATCTCAGTGAAAGCCGTAGCCCAGCCGTACGCGCCGAGCACGACGATCGCCAGCGCGCCGATCGCGGCCACGCGCCGCAAAGCCGATCGATGCACCGGTTGCCGTGACCAATCCCACAACGCGATGAGACCGGCCGCCGCGAACAGCGTGAGAAACGGATAGATCGGCAGTTGATAGCGGATCGATTTGACCCACTGCGTGCCTTGCCACGCGAAGTAAGCCGAGACCCACACCCAGATCAGCAGATGTCGCGACTTCGCGACTTCGCCGAGCCACGCGCCCAGCGAACCGTGCCGGTGTTTGCGATAGGGGATGATGAACGTTTGCCACGCCGCATACGCCCAGCCCAACCACGCGGCGATGCCCAATGGCAAGCCCATGCCCCAGAACACGATATTGATCAAGGGGAAGACAAGCGGTGCCCGATCGGTCCATTGCACGCCCGGCGGCCCGCCCGGATCTTCGCCGCTGATCAACGTGCGGATGTAGTTCATGTTGTTCGACCAACGCTCGTCGAACTTGAGCAAGCCGTCGAAGGCGTAAGGCATGAAGATGCGGAAGACAATCGCCGCAGCTAGCGCCGCGATCATGATGCGGGCGATCGCGCCTTCGAGTGTGGTCGTTCGATCGGTTTGTCGGCTTTGCCGGAAGACGTGCGCCAGCGCCGCAATGCCCACAATCCCCAGAATCGGCGCGACGTTGATGCGGCTCGCCATTGCTAAGCCACAGGCCACGCCACTGGCGATCACATCTGCCCACGAATTGCTGTCGCCAAAGCGCACGATGAAATAGAAGGCCGCGACGACGAAGAACGTGGCGAAGATATCGGAAGTGTAGAAGTGCGACTGTTGAATTTGCAGCACGGTGGCCGCGCCCAACAGCGCCGCTAACACACCCACGCGCGCGTCATACAGCCGCCGCCCGATGATGAACATGAAGAGCACGGTGAACAGGTCGAGCAGCGCCGACAAACCGCGACCCAGTAACACGACTCCGGCGTAATCGGCGAAACGGAACGGGACTTCATTGCGCGTGGGGCAAGTTTGCGGCACGGCCTGGCACAGTGAGTCGAGCAGATCGGCCGTGTAGCGCGTGATGAAGATCGGCAGGTCGCCGTACACGAACAACGGGAAATTCGGATAGGTGTACGGGTTCAGCGTCGAGGTCTGCGAATCGAAATACGCGCCGATGTTTTCCGGCGGTTGGATGGTGGTAGTAACCTGTGTCAGGAAATTTTCGTCGGGGTGCAGCGGATTACCCTGACTCCAGTCCAGTCCGACAAACCGGAAGTACGCGCCAAAGGCCAGTGCGGCCAACAGCAAAATCGCCAGCGGCCAGACCGATTGGCGTTTGGGCAAAGCAGCAGGTTGACTGATCGGTTGATCGTTCGTCATGCGTCACTCATCGCGGCGTTCAGCATAGAGATAACCCAGATGGTCGTGCACTGGATTGGGTTGAAGCGTCACTTGAAAGCCGTGTCCAGTCAAGCACTCGCGCAGCCGCTGGTGCTTGCCGGCCGGCGTGTGATCGTGATATTCCAGCGCGATGCGCTTGATCTTGCGCAGTGTGTCGGCGCTGGCGTGGAGCAAAATGCCGTACTCCGCGCCTTCCACATCCATCTTCAGCAGATCGCAGTGAGTCACGGCTTGATCAGCAAAGATACTGTCCAGCGTAATCGCGGGTACCTCGATCGCGTTCGTACCCTGTTCGGTGGTCGTGTGCTGGACGGCATGCTCACTGCCGATGTTGAGCAGCAACTTGCCGGGGGTATCGGCCACCGCATACGGCTGTGCTTCGACATTGCGCGCGTTGTTGAGTTGCAGGTTTTGCTCCAACAATGCAAACGATTCGGGAAACGGCTCAAAAGCCAGCACGGTGCCGTTCGGACTGCGCCACGCCGCGTAGGCCGTAAAGTCGCCCAGCCCTGCGCCGATGTCGATGATCGTCCAATCGGCTTGCAGCGCCGCGCCGCGCTCGTAATCGCGATCGAGGCACGTTTCCTTGATCACCCACACGTCCATCGCCGTGCGCACGCGATACTTCAGGCCGCTGGCCCGCAGCGTGATCGTCAACGGCTGCCCGAGCGATTTGCCCAGAAACAGACCAATGATCTGCGGCAACGGCTGAAACCCGAACAGCAACTTCGGAATCGAGCGAGCGTAATAAGCAAGAGCGGATAAGCGCATGACTACTCGTAATACGTAATGCGTAATGCGTAGCTCGCCTTACGCGCCGTCATTGCGAGCGACGCGAAGCAATCTCGTGCCTGCGCCTCATAGATTGCTTCGTCGGCCTGCGGCCTCCTCGCAAT
>JACRBO010000023.1 GCA_016219235.1 Chloroflexota bacterium | reverse complement strand
CAGATTGACCGTGCCGCGAATGTTCACGTCGACGTATTCGGGCGCGTGCTCGATCGAGTAGCGGACATTGCCCATCGCGGCCAGATGCACCACCCGATCGAACTTCTGCACGGCGAACAGCCCGCGCACGTAATCGGCGTCGCAGATGTCGGCGTCGACGAAGTCGCAGTGCGGATGATGCGCGTATTCGTGCAGGTTGGCTTCTTTGCGCGCGCGGCTGTAGTTGGGCGCGAAGTTGTCCAGCGCCACAACCTCATCGCCGCGTTCGAGCAATCTTTGTGCGACATGACTGCCAATGAAGCCGGCGGCGCCGGTTACTAGAATTTTCAAAGGGCGTGCTCCGATGCGGGTGATCGGTAATCGGTCAATCGGTAATCAGTCAACCAGTTGACCAGTTACCAGTTGACCAGTTACCAGTCACCGATTACGCTGCTAACTTAATGTCTTTGACGTTGAGTTGAAACCGCTTCTCGCCGTTCCACTCGTTTTCTTCAAAGGTGTAGGCCAGATCGATCTTGTCGCCGCGCGAGAAGCGCGTGACCAGCGGGCCGAACCGGAAGGCGATGGCGTCGAAGATGACGCTGCCGTCGCTGACGCGCAGCTTCAAATGGCCGGCGTCCGCACCCACCGTGCGAATCTCCATGAGGCTGACATGCTTCGAAGCGAAGATCGGCTGCGGATTGGCGTAGCCGTGCGGCTCCAGTTGTTGCAGCGCCGAAAAGAGATCGGCCTTGAGCTTGTGCAGCGGCACCACCGCGTCGATCGAGAGCGTGGGCATCAACTCTTGCCCGCCCAGTTCACGCTGCGCAATCGCTTCCAGGCGCGTTGATAGTTTCGCCAGTCTGGCGGTCTCGATGGTAAAGCCGGCCGCCGCCGCGTGGCCGCCGTGCCGCACGAACAAGTCGCCGCATTCGTCCAACGCGCGCGTGATGTGAAACTCCGGGATGCTGCGGCATGAACCACGGCTTTCGATTGGCCCTTGCTCGACGACGACGGACGGGCGATAAAACTCTTCGGTCAGGCGGCTGGCCACCAGGCCCACTACGCCCGACTTGAAATCGGGATCGGCGGCGAACAGCAGCGCGGCCCCATCAGCGCGGCTCAGGATCAGTTCGCGCGCCTTGTCCGATAGTTCGCGCGTCAGTGTCTGTCGATCGCGGTTGCGGCTGTCCAGGTCCAACGCCAACCGATCGGCTTCGGCGGCGTCCGCCGTCATCAGGATGTGATAGGCGTTCAGAGCGTGATCGAGCCGCCCGGCAGCGTTGAGGCGCGGCCCTAGCGCAAAGCCGATCGTGGTGGTGTCGATGATCGAGGCCCGGCTGAGATTAATCAATGCGCGCAGGCCAGGGCGGGTCGTGGCCTTGAGTTGACGCAGGCCGCGCGCCACGAGCGAGCGGTTTTCGTCGAGCAGGGGGGCCAGATCGGCGACCGTGCCCAGCGCCACCAATTCGAGCAGATCGTCTTCTTGCAACGTGACTTTTTGCGCGTCGTCGCGACGATTAACGATTAACAGCGCCTGCGCGATTTTGAACGCCAGCCCCACGCCGGCCAGTTCTTTGAAGGGATACGGGCAAGCGGGTTGTTTGGGATTGATCAGCGCGTAAGCATCGGGCAGTTGATCCGATGGCATGTGATGATCGCTGATGATCAAATCCAGCCCGATCGTTTTGGCGTGCGCGACCTCGGCCAGCGACCGCGTGCCGCAATCGACGGTGATGACCAGCCGCACGCCGTCTTTCTTCAGCATCTCCAACGCTTCGATATTGAGGCCGTAACCCTCATCGACGCGATGCGGAATGTACGGGCGCACGTCCGCGCCGAAGGCGGTAAGCGTCTGCAGGAGCAGGGAGGTGGCCGTGACGCCGTCCACATCGTAGTCGCCATAGATGGCGATCGGTTCGCGGGCGTGAATGGCCTGCCGGATTCGATCGACGGCGCGTGTCATGCCCGCCATGCGAAATAGATCGTCGGACGGCGTGGGTCGATCGGGTTGGATGAAGGCCGTCACGGCGGCAGGATCGGTCAGGCCGCGATTGTATAAAATCTGCACGACGACGGGCGGCAGATCGGGAAAGCGGGCGAACTGGTCGTCGGGCGCGGTCGGGTAAATGGCCCAGCGTTTGGCGCGGATGCGGGCGGCTCTTGAAGGAGTCGCAGCGGCTGAAGCCGGAGCGGGGTTGGACACACGGGCCTCCTGATAAAGTGGGCGGTATCTTAGCATAGGCGAGGATGACCGTCAATCAATGTCCCGTGTCAAACGGTTGTGTCGCGCTGTTGTTCCATGTATAATACCCCTAGTCAGGTAAAAGGACTCAGGCATATGAAGCGCGCTCGAATCATTGGGGTAATGTCAATCGGTATGCTGGCGGTCGTCGCGGTGTTGTTGCTGGCAATGACGCCGCGCGTGCGCGCCGCCGGGCGTGCTGTACCAGCCGCCCGACCGGTTATCGCGCAAGAACCATTAGCGCCTAGTCAGTCGCCAATTACTTGCACAGTTGGGGTTACGACAACCGATCAGTATCAGGGCAATGAATCCTTTGCGTCGGCTTTCGATTTGGCTGCGTTGTACACTAATTTGGCGCTTTTCTCGGGCACACCTAATCAAGTTGTAAACGTTTCAAGGGATTACTTCAAGATCGGCATTCCCGTGCCTGGTCGGCGATACAGCGTTCAAGTAACTCCAGATAGCATTGGTAACTACAACCTGGGACTTGTAGTTTACAACGCTAGTCAGACTCCCCTATACACCGATACAAACACTTTTGACTCGGGCGCATCGATTGTGGTTACTGCAACTTCTAATAGCAGTTTGATTTTTGAGGTTTTTCAGATTTTGCCTTTTGGTTCGACTTGTAGTGGCACATATCGTTTAGTTGCTGCTGAGATAGAGCCCACTCCCACCCCATCTCTTACGCCAACGCAAACCCCCACCAATACGCCTACCAAGACCATCACGCCGACGCCGGGGCCGTTTGCCTGCACCACTGGCGCGGACAAGTTCGAACCGAATAATGATTATGATTCGGCTACAACCATCGGTCTGGGCGTGAAATATGCCAGCCTCAATTTTGTGGAATGTATCCAGAGCGGTGATTCCTGGGACAATGATTTCTTCAAGGCACGGGTGAAACCTGGCATGTTAGTGACCTGCCGGACGTTGGACCTGACGCCCGGCACCGACACGAACTTGATCCTGTACGATGTGAATCGGAACGGCATCACCGGCCAGGATGATTTCAATCGCGCGGCCGGCGATTTGAGCAGCAGCGTTAGCTACTACGTCACCTATGAGGGCTGGTTGTACGGGCTGGTGGGCGAGGGGTTCCATCGGCCTCAGAGCGAACAGGCGGGCGCGTCGTATAGCTATGAGTGCACGATCGTGTCGCAGTTTACGCCGACACCTGCGCCGACGGCGACCTTCGAGCCGGGCCGCCCGACGAACACGCCCATCCCGCCGACGCTAACGCCGTCGTTGACGCCCAGTCCCACCCTGTCGCCGACGCCGCCGTTCATCAAGATTGTGCCGCTGCCCACCGTCACGCCGGCCGGTTTGCCCGGCAAGGCGATTCCGGTCAGTTTGCAGGTCTACTACGACACCGACAGCAACAACAAGCCCGATCCCGGCGAGGGCGTGGTGGGCGTCTCGGCCCGCGTGTTCGACCTGACCAACGGCAATTTGCTGGCGCAGAATTTGACCGATCAAACGGGCCGCGTGAATTTTACCGTAACCGCGGTCGGCGCGGTCCAGTTGGTGGTACCCTACTTCAACTTCAGCACGATCATTCTGCCGGCATCGGGCGGTTCGGCCACGATCCGCATCAGTCCGCACGAACTCCCACGTTCGATTCCATAGACAGGAGACGACACCGGAGTTTGGCTGATTGTTGCCCTGCCAACCCGGCCAATCGATTATGCGTAACCGTTTGAAAGCCTCGTGGACTGATCCCGCACGACGCCCGGTGTTGCTGCTCGGCTTTGGGGCGGTGGCCCTGTCGATTGTGCTGCTAATCGTGGCGTTGACGCAGCTGTCACCCAGGCCGGCCGAAGTGAAACCCACGCCTACCAGTAGTTGCGTCATCAATTGCGGCCCCGGCCCGCAGACCACCCAACCCATTCCCAAGACGCTGCGCCTGCGCAGCCGCTCCAAATCGCTGGTGCCCGTCAACGTGACGAAGGGCGACTGGCGGCCGACGGCAGAAATCGAACAGGCCGAATGGGTCTTTGGCACGCTGGTCAACTACGTCATCGGCCTGCCGGCCTCGCAGGAAAACAGCGACATGCTCCAAGCGATGAGCGAGGCGGACGAAATCGTTGTCGATCTGTCCAACGGGCAGTCTCTGACTTTCCAATACACGGGGCGGCAGTTTGTCTCAGCGGGTAGCGTCGATATTTTCGCGCAGACGCGACCCGGCCTGACCCTGGTGCTGTTGGGCGATAACACCGATCAGCGTGTGGTGGTGAACGCTGATTATGTGCCGGATAGCGAAGTCGGCAAGGCCGTGCCCAGCAGCCTGGCGCAGATCAACACCCCGATCGAACTGGGCGGCGCGAAAGTGACCGTCACTTCAGCGCGGTTGGTGGTCAATGCGCCCGGCGTCCCGGTCGGCAGCGCCTTTTACATGGTGGACTTCATCGTTGAGAACATCGGCGCGGATGCGGTGGATGCCGCGGGCTTCATCGTCGAACTGCAAGACTACGCCAATCAAAAGTACCGGCTGTCGGACACCGCCAGCGCGATCGGGCCAAACCCGCCGCCCAAAGGCCAGTTGCTGCCCGGAATTGCAGCCTCCTTCACGTCGGGCTTTGAAGTGCCCGCCAACGTCACCGGCCCGGTGCTGGTTTGGAACTTCAAGCCTAATGCACAGTTTAGGGCGCAAGCCAGTGTGGCCGTGCCGCTGGTCGGCCCCACGCCCACACCCGATCCGCGTACCAGGTTGGTCGTCCAGATCACGCAGGCGTACTTCAACACCGAGCAGACCGAGATGATCATCGTGGGCGGGGTGGGCAATACGAGCGGCGTGCCTGTATCAATCAATGCGTCTGACATCAGCCTTAGCACGCCCGACGGCGTCTTCGCCACGATTCGCGGATCAGAGCCGCCGCTGCCCTTCAATGTCGGTCCGGATCAAACGCTCAGCTTCTCGCTGCGTTTCAGCCGGCTGCCGGGCGCTTCGGCGATTCTGAAGGTGTTACTCAGCTCTTTTCAGTTGGACTTGCAATAGTTCGTCCAGTGCATTTCAATTCGACCACGGATGACGCGGCTCTAGCCGCTGTGTCCGTGGTTCGCTTTTCCACGAGGAACGGCATGGCCTGGCGGCGAGCGTTCATCATCTGGCTAATAAGTGTCCTGCTGATGGCGTGCGGAGCGCCTGCACCCGCGCCAGTACCGGTGATTTCGCCAACGGTGCTCGTTGCACCAACTGCAACGTCCATTCCGGCCATTCCCACTTCCCGATTGGCTGTGCCGCCCCCGACGATTGCCGTGGCTGTCGTGCCCACGCTGCCGCCCATCATCGTGACCAATCCGTTGCCCAGTGCCACGCCGTGGCCGACGCCCATCCCGCCGACGGAAGATCTCGTCTACCTCGCGACATTGACGGCCGTCGCCGCCGTGCCTCGCACGCCGACACCTGAGTTGCCCAATTGTCCGGCGCTGCCCACGCCCACCGTCGAGACGACTTCAGCGGCGATTCAACCTTTTGAGACGGGCCTGATGTTCTGGCTGCAATCGCGCAATGAAATCTGGGTGCTGATCAATGCGCCCACGCTGAATCAATTCTACTGGCGTGTGCTGCCCAATCAATGGAGCGAGGGCATTGCGGAATCCGATCCGAATCTGACGCCGCCGCCTGGCCGGTATCAACCTGTGCGCGGCTTCGGGTATGCGTGGCGCATCGGCAGCGGCTCGACGGACGCCCAGCGCCCCGATCTGGGTTGGGCGACCGACGAAGAAGCGGGCTTTGCCGCCTCGCTGATCTACTATCCGCAGGGCTTTTACAGTCCCGATTGTGAGTGGATGCCGAAGTCGGGTATCTATGAACTGCGCGATAATCGCGGCAACGTCTATCAGTTTGTGGGCGCGGGTGGCGTGGCGAATCTGGTAACACCGTAATGCGTAATGCGTGATGTGTGGTGCGTGACGAGTGACGAGTGATGAGTAACGAGTGATGAGTAACGAGTGATGAGTAACGAGTGATGAGTAACGAGTGATGAGTAACGAGTGATGAGTGACGAGTGATAGAACATGATTAACGTTCACATGCTTGAAGACTTTGAGGCGGAGACGCTGGCGGAGTTGCGGGCGCAGTTGGATGTGCGCGTGCACTTGACGACGGGCGAGTTATTGAGCGATGCGGAGATTTTGATCGGCGGACGGCCCACGCGTGAGCAGTTGCTGGCTTGCGCGCAAGTGCATGCGCTCATCGTGCCGTGGGCGGGCGTGCCGGATAACACGCAAGCGCTGCTGCGCGAATTTCCACACATCGCCGTGCACAACCTGCATCACAATGCGGCCGCCACCGCTGAATATGCCGTTGCCTTGTTAATGGCCGCTGCCAAATTCATCGTGCCGGTCGATCGACATCTGCGCCTGAACGATTGGACGCCGCGTTACGCACCCTCGCGTTCGATCGGGTTGGCGGGCAAGACGGCGCTGATCCTAGGCTACGGGCAGATCGGCCAACGGGTGGGGCGCGGGTGCGCGGCCCTGGGGATGACCGTGATCGCCACACGGCGTAATCGGCTGGAGAAGGACGAAGTTGCCGCTGTTTATGCGACGAGTGAACTATCGACGTTACTGCCGCAAACGGACGTGATCATCATCACCGCGCCGCTGACGCCGGAGACGAAAGGTCTGATCGGGGAAAAAGAATTGGCGCTGCTGCCGCGTGGATCGATCCTGGTCAACGTTGGACGCGGCCTGATTGTGGATGAAGCGGCGTTGTTTTCGGCCTTGAAGTCAGGCCATCTGGGAGCGGCCGGGCTGGATGTGTGGTATCAGTATCCGAAAGATGAAGCCTCGCGTGTAAACACGCCGCCCTCGCAATTCCCTTTTCACGAACTTGATAACGTCGTGCTGAGTCCGCATCGCGGCGGGGATGAAGTCGGAATTGATACGCAGCGCATGACGGAGTTGGCGGAGTTGCTCAATGCTGCGGCGCGCGGCGAAACGATGCTCAATCGGGTGGATGTAGAAGCGGGGTATTGAGACCCGCCAGGGGTGCGTCATTTGGCGAAAGATGCTCCCGCTGGATTGACAAATCCAGCGGTCTAAGGTCAGCGGATTTGACAATCCGCTGTGAGCATTCACAAAGTGGGCGTGACTACGGGCACTGAATCAAGCCCTGCGCCCACAGACAACCGCCGCACGACGGGAACGTATTGCCCACGCAGTCTTCCTCGTTGGACTCCAGCATCTCGCAGCCGCCGCAGAATGTGCAGGGCGCAAAGGCAAAACTGTGCACGCGCTCGCGATACTCGACGTATGCGGGATCGAGCCACAAGTTTAGCAAGTTGTGATCGTTGATGTTGCCCAGGATGTGCGGCTTGACTTCGTGCTGATAGGCGCGGAAGTAGTGCGCGTGTTGATGCAGCATGGGCAGGCAGGGCGCGACGCTGCCGTCCCAGCCGATTGAGATCGTGCCGCCTTCGATGAAGTGACACACATCAGCCGCGCCGCCCAGGTTGTTGCCCGCCAGGTTGACGGTGTAGCCGCTTTGCAGGGCTTTGAGTAAAGGCTCGCTGGTGTCGGCGTTGAATTCCATGCGCGGCAGAAACAGGCGCGGTATGCGGGGCGAGGCCATGTAAGCGGGATCGCGCAGGCTTTTGGCGTACAGAATTTCATCGCGCAGATCGTCGGTGTAGGGCAGCACGTGGCTCATCTTGAACTGCCGCGCGCCCAGGCGCTGCGCCAGTTTGAGCACGTCGGGCAGTTCGTGGATATTGCGCTTCATCGCCACAAACGCGATGTCGATCTCCGGTTTGGCAAAATGCCCGCCCTTGCGCAGGTGAAGCAGGCGCGAGACGTTCTCGATCACCAGCGGCAATTGCGCGCCCATGCGGACATCGGCAAAACTTTCGGCGCGCGCGCCATCGATCGAGATCCACAGATTATCGAGGCCGTTGGCGACCAGTGCCCGTGCGTTCTCTTCATTCAACAGCGTGCCATTGGAGATCATCTCCACGGTGCAGCCGATCGCTTTGGCCTGCGCGATCCAATCGAGCGTGTGCGGGTGCAACAGCGGCTCGCCCAGGCCGCCGAAGAAAATCGAGGGGCGCGGCTCGATCGTTTTGAGTTGATCGAGCAGGGCGGTGAACGTGGCGTCGTTCATCGTGCCCAGTTCTTCGTTCCACACGTTGCGAATGCAGGTGCGGCAATCGAGGTTGCAGCAGACGGTCGGTTCGACGTAGACTTTGACGAGGTGCGTGACGGGCCGGTGCAGCCGGACGTGATTCAGGTCGTTTTCCAGCCGCACGTGCGCGCCCGGCGTCAGGCCATACTGCTCCGCGACTTCGCGCGGGATGACAATATCACCCTGATCATTAACATGCGCCCAGGCGGCTTTCTTGGCGGACAACGGCTCCATATCGCGCTCCTCACAGTTCAAGTGGAACTTATTGTAGGCGCGCGGAGGCCGGAATTCAAGATGACAACGGCGGGTCTTTGCCGTGACAGGTGACACCTGGCGCAGTCCCACCGGGTACGGCAATGTGTACGCTGTGACTGGCCCGTGCAGATGACCTCACTGTATTCTGAAAACGGGCTGGTAGGCCATGATCAGTGCCGCCCCCCAGGCGATGAAATACACGTACAGAAATTGCCAGCCAACGCCGATCGGGTTGGGGTACAACGGTGAGCCGTGTTGAAACCACTCCGCCCCGATCAATAAATCGGACGTTGCGCCGACGATCAGGGCAAACAGCACTGAGAACCAGCCTGCGCGCCGGCCCTCCCGCAGCAGCGTACGGGCGATGACGCACAGCATGATCAAACCGATGATCGTACAGACACCCGCCATGAAGAAGTGCGTGCGGGCATGTGGAATCAGCGGCATGGCGGTTGTCTTCAACTCGTTCGCGATATCGAGAATGGGCGCGGAGAAACCAATCGCGAACAACGGGTGTTCGGTCAGCAGCACGATCGCGCCCCAGATCACCAGCCACGCTGCGGTGTTAAGTGGCCCCCGGCGTCGATAAGTTACGATGATGGCGATCAGCACGACGACGGCCACCAGCGCCATGACGTTCACGATCAGTTGAGTATCCACCCTTGCCTCCTCTGCAGCCTGGAGCAAATTCCTGGTCAGGTTACGTACTCGGCGGAGGTAACCCTCCGCCGAGTACCGCTGGAGGTGGCCCTCCAGCGAGAGCGATGGCGTCAATGGGAATCCGTTCTAGACATTGGGAGGCTAAGCGCCGCCCAGCATCGCCTGCATGGCGGCCTGCCACTGCGCCAGCGCTTTGTCGCCGTCGAGCACGGGCCGGATGTCCAAATCACTCAACGGCCCAAGCGGATACTCAAGCATGAGCTGATTGAGCGTCGTCTCGTCGGGAACGTTGACAATGCCGAAGCCGCCGTTACCTCCGGCAAAGAAGTCGAACGATTCCATGACCGGACGATATTTCTCGCGCCAGGCCACAAAGCCT
>JACRBO010000296.1 GCA_016219235.1 Chloroflexota bacterium | reverse complement strand
GCGGCATAGCCCGCAGCTGCGCCTGCTCTTCATAGAAGTGGTGCGTGGTCAGCCGCATTCCGCTTAACAGATCGTGCTGCGCCTCCCAGCCAAAATCACGTTTGGCGCGCGACGGATCTGTCACCCAGAAGTGCTCACTCAACTCGCGGACTTTGTCGCGTGTGACCGGCGGTCGCTGGCGATTGAACTGGGCGATGAACTCGGCGACGGGCGCAGCGAGAGCCAGCAGGCCGATCGGGACGGGCAGCATCACCCCGATCGGCGCATCGGCGGCCGCCGCGATCGTCTTGATCACTTCGCCGGTCGTCAACACTTTGGGGTGAGTGAGATGGTAGGCTTGGCCGATACTTTGATCGCTCTCGGCGGCAGCGATGAAGCCCTGCACCAGATCGGCCGCATACACCATTACAGTATGTTTTTCTGTCAGACCGATCTTGGGTTGCACGTGCTGGCGGATGGGCGCAAACGCCTGGCTGATGTCACGCTCGCGTTCGCCATACACCGCCGACGGCCGCACGATGGTGATGGGCAACCGCCCGGCGAACGTGCCGATGATCTCCTCGGCCAGTTTCTTCGACGTGCCGTACCAGGACACCGGCTTCAGTTCAGCCGTTTCATTGAGCGGCGTTGTACTTTGGCTTGGCCCGGCGGCGGCCTGGCTCGAAACATACAGAAACCGCTTCAAGGTGCCGGCCGCGTATTTCTCGGCGGCCTCCAGCATGTGCTGCGTGCCGCGGGTATTCGTGGCTTCAAATTCTGCCTGGCTTGAAACCAACAAGGCCGCGGCCAGATGATAGACGTATTCCACACCGTGCATGGGCGCGGCCAACGTTTCCCGCTCGCGCACATCGCCAATGAAAAGTGCGATCGGCAAGCCAGTCAACGACGATAGATCACTGGTGTGACGCACCAGTCCGCGCACGGTATGCCCGCGCGCCAACAATTCCCGGACCAGATGTGAACCGATGAAGCCGTTGGCCCCCGTGACTAAAACAATCGCCATGGTGAAGTCTCCCCCGTGCGAGTCAATAAAGCGTGCCGTCTCAATCAGACGGCCGATTTCATATCAGCCGGGCGGCTGCCCACCCGTGACGGCTGAGTCATGGCCACCAACCTCGGTTGAGTGGTTGGCGGGGCCGGTTTGACTGACAGACCTTCTACCCGCTGAACGATCGCGTGCGTTACTTTGAAGAACCACTGAAAACGGCTGACCGGCTTGAAACGCGGATCCATCCGGGCGGCCAGCGCGCGCGACATGAAGCGGCTGAGACGATAGAACTTCTGCAAGACGTCGAGCGTCTTCACAAAGAAGGTCCGCACGTTGTCCCAGTCTTGCCACGGTGTCATATCGCCCAGGCGCGTGATGTTGATGACGCCCCACCGGCTGACCGCCCGCTGCATCACGTAATTGTCCAGCGGGTTGATCTGCATTTTCTCGCCCGCCACCCAATCGAGCGCGAAGATGTTCTCGGACGCGATGATCATATGTGTCGGGTTCGGGTTGGCGTCGTGGACGTGACCTGTCAAACCGTCGCCGCTGACCCACGCATCCAGGAAGCCGAAGTGTACGGGCAACCGATCGGCGATCAACACCGCCGCGTCGTAAAAATCGATGCGCCGCCCGCGCCGTTGAATGTGATAGTGGCGCATCTTGTCCCATTCAGGCAGACAGCCATAGACATTCTTGATGCAGCCCGTGTAATAGCACTGCCAGTGCGATTTGTTCTTGGCGAAGGAAATGCGATAGTCGGCTTCCAGCCACGTGCGCCCGACCACGTGCCGTCCGAGCAGCCCGCCGTAATCCAGCGGCGCCGTTTCGTCGGATAGATCCACAATGCGATAGCCGTCGCCGGTGTAACCGCACATCTCGGCGACTTTGGACACACGCCGGCCACGATACGAATAGTTGTAGACGTTCTCGGTTTCCACCACTGCGAACTGCGAGAAACCCTGCGCGCGCATCACCCCGATGAGCATCTCCACCAACGCCGGATCGGTATACACGGGAGAATCGGGTTCGTGGATCGAGGCGGTCATGATGTTGGGCTTGATGGCAACGAGAAAATCGGTTTGGGCTTTGCCGCTGCTCTGCCACTGCGCCAGCAAATGCGCCACAAACTCCGACTGCGCGACGGCCTGCTGCAAAGCGTCAAACTTGTCCCGGCCGGAGACGAGGTAGACGGTGGCGTCACGTGAATAGATGTCATGTGGCATGGCTGCTCGACCCTCTGTTTTGAATATGGTTGATGAGTATGAGCAAAATCATAACAGTGAGGCGTTGCTTCAGCGTGTTCTGGTGGATTTGGGCAGATCAATTGGCCGCACGGTGTTACGGGTCGGAGAGGTAGCGTCTGACACGCATAGGCCGCAGGTTTCGCCTGTCGTCTCTGGTCGAGACGCGTTCGAGATGGCACAAAAACGACCGGCTCGACGTGCATGGTAAACTTGCAATAGTAAATAACCATAGGTATCGTACGCCACATGTCAACCGGGAAAGCAACCGCGCAGGCAAGTCCAAACATCGCCTTGATCAAATACTGGGGCAATCGCGATCAATCTTTGCGCCTGCCCTCTAATCCATCGCTGTCGATGAACATGGGTGGCCTGACCACCACCACCACCGTCGAGTTCGATCCGTCACTGACGGCCGACATCGTCGTGCTGGGCAGCCGCACGATCAACGGGCCGGGGCGCGAACGCGTGGTGCGCTTGCTCGATCGGGTGCGCGATCTCTGCAAGACCTTTGAGGTTTCGGAAACCTCAAAGGTCTACGCACGCGTGGATAGCCGCAATGAATTTCCGGCGGGCGCGGGCCTGGCGTCATCGGCCTCAGGGTTTGCGGCGCTGGCCGTGGCGGCGAGTGCGGCGGCGGGCCTGTCGTTGAGCGAGGCCGATCTGTCGCGGCTGGCGCGGCTGGGTTCGGGCAGCGCCTGCCGCAGCGTGCCGGGCGGCTTTGTGGAATGGACGCTGGGCACCGATGATCGATCGAGTTACGCACACTCCATCGCGCCCGCCGAACACTGGGACTTGCACGATGTCGTCGCGTTGATCGATCTGGGCCACAAGGCGGTGGGATCGACGGAAGGCCACGCGCTGGCGGATACCAGTCCGCTGCAAGCGGCCCGGATCGCATCTGTGCCCGATCGGTTGGCGCAGGCTCGATCGGCTGTGCTGAATCGCGATTTCGCTTCCTTAGCCGAGGTGGTCGAACTGGATTCATTGATGATGCATGCCGTGATGATCACATCGTCGCCCGTGTTGATGTACTGGCAGCCCGCAACCCTCGCCGTGATGCAGGCCGTGATTGAGTGGCGACGTGAGGGTCTGCCCGCCTGTACCACCATCGATGCCGGTCCGAACGTGCACGTGTTGTGCCCGGCCAGCGCTTCAGCCGAAGTGGCCCGTCGCCTGAGCCGCATCGCGGGCGTGAAGCGCATCGTGACCGCCCACGCGGGCGGCCCCGCTCGCTTACTCTAACCCTTTTCTCATTGTCAGACCTGTAGCGCAAGGGTATAATCATCCATAGTCTCAGCCAATTGCAGCAGAAGCGGCTCCCACGCCGCCGGATACGCGGGGGCTACGCACGTAGCCCGCTCTGCTGTAATCGGCGATCTATTGAATCCGAAGAGTTGAGGCAACCAGAAGGCAGGCAGGTATGTCGATCGGAATGCAGGTTTTCGCGTTTTTACTGGTGTTGGGACCGCTCGTGTTCATTCATGAACTGGGCCATTTTCTGGCCGCCAAGCGCGCAGGCATTCGCGTGCTGGAGTTTGGCATGTTTTATCCGCCGCGCGCCCTGCGACTGTGGCGCGGACAAGGCTCCATGCTGATTGGCTCACGCCAGGTGATCATTCCGCGCAATTTCAAATTGCCCAAAGTGCTGGAAGAAGGCAAAGTGGTGCGCGCCACGGCCGATAAGGTCAACGACCGATTGATCCTCAAATCGATCACGATCCTGGAAGAAACGCCGGTCACCGCGCCCACGCTCGATCAGTTCAGTGCGAACGAAGCCTTCCTTTACGGTGAAGTAAGCGAGTTCGATCCGGGCACGGAATACACGCTAAACTGGCTGCCGCTGGGCGGCTTCGTGCGGATGTTGGGCGAAGAAGGCCTGAGCGGCAAGGGCAGTTTTGGCGATGCGCCCAAGCGCTGGCGCGCGATTACGCTGCTGGCCGGGCCAGGCATGAATTTAATCGCGGCGCTGATCGTGTTCACCGCCACTTACATGATCGGCTATCCCGAAATCCCGATCATGATCCGTGACGTGGCCGCCGGATCGCCGGCGCAGCAAGCGGGCATCCAGGCCGGCGACGCGATTGTGGCCGTGGGGGGCGATCCGATCCGCCGCATCGATCAGGTGCAGACTTTCGTGAGCGCGCATCGGGGCAGCCCCATCAACTTGACGATGAAGCGCGGCGACGAGACGTTTGCGGTGACTGTCACACCGCGCACCGTGGAGCAGACGCCTGAAGGCCAGGGCGCCATGGGCGTGCAGCTGGGCAACGACGGCAACTACAATCTGCAGTCTTATCCCTTTGGTCAGGCCGTGTCGTTTGCCATTGGCGATATCAGTGATACTGTGCAGCAGATCGTCACGCTGCCCACCCGGTTACTCAGCGGCCTCATCGCCCCCAGTGAAGCGCGCGTCATGGGGCCGGTCGGCATCAGTCAGGTGGCCGGCCTTTCCGTGCAGAACACGGTTGAGACCGGTGAATCGTTCTGGATTCTCAACCTGGTCGCACAGATCAGCCTGGCGCTGGGCATCACCAACCTGCTGCCCCTGCCCGCGCTCGACGGCGGCCGCTTGATCTTCGTGCTGATCGAAGCCGTGCGCCGCAAGCGCGTCTCGCCGGAGCGCGAAGCCGTGGTGCATCTCATCGGCATGGCCATGCTGCTGGGCTTGATGGTGCTGATTACCATTCAAGACCTGAGCAATCCAATTATCCCGAATTAGGTAACGGGTAGATTGGTAATCAGTAAATTGGTAATCGGTCAATCGGTAATTAGTTGACCAATTACCGATTGACTGATCACTGATTGACCATTCGACTACTCGACCAACCGACCACGTGACCAAAGGACTCACATGCAACCCGTTGAAGATACACTTAAGAACTTGAAGAATGAAGCCGAGCCTATATCGGTGGCCGGCCTGTTCGCACTATCCGGCCTGGACCGCGCGGATCTAACCCCGGTCCGATCGGCCTGGGGCACCCTCTCGGCCGATCGGCGGCAGGCGGCCATGCGCCACCTCGTCGATATCGCCGAAGATAATTTCGAAGTCGATTTCGGCGCAATCTTTCGGCTGGGCTTGAACGATCAAGACCCCGACGTGCGCGCCGCCGCTCTTGAAGGTCTGTGGGAAGACGACGATGCCGCACTGATCGCGCCGATATTGAAGCTGCTCACCGATCCGATCGAGAGCGTGCGCGTGGCTGCCGCTGGTGCATTGGGGCGCTTTGTCTACGCGGGTGAATTGGAAGACATCCCCGCCAGCAAAGTCGCGCCCGTTACGAAAGCCCTCAAGGCGGCCTATGCCAGCCCGACCGAAGCGCTGGACGTGCGCCGCCGCGCGCTGGAAGCGCTGGGTTTTCTGGGCTATGCCGAAGTCGGCGACTTGATCCGGCAAGGGTATCAACACGCCGAGCTGCCCATGCGCCTCAGCGCGGTGTTTGCCATGGGCCGCTCGGCCGATGACGAACATTGGGGCGAGACGGTCGTAAGCGAACTCAATTCGCCCGCGCCTGAAATGCGCTTCGAAGCCGCCCGCGCCTGCGGCGAACTGGAATATACACCCGCTGTGCGCCGCCTGGCCGAACTGCTGGACGATGTGGATGAGAATGTGCAGCAGGCGGCGGTCTGGTCGTTGGGCCAGATCGGCGGCGACAAGGCGCGTCAATTGCTGCAGGCGGTGCTGCTCAGCGACGCCGAACATTTGCACGAAGACGCCGAAGCTGCGCTGGACGAACTGGAATTCAAGGGCAACAACCTCGACTTCACATTGATAGACTTTGAGGATGACGACGAAGACGAGTGGGTGCTCGATCAAGAAATTGACGATGACGACGAAGACGCGTGAGCGGCTCGCTCACGAGCACCCTGCTCGATATTCTCATTCAAGACATTCTGCCGATCTTCGTCGCGATCGGCCTGGGCTATCTCTTCGCCCGCCGCACCCGGCCCGACATCCGGGTGCTGTCGCGGGTGACGTTTTATATCTTTAGCCCCAGCCTGGTCTTTGTCTCGCTGGTCCAGTCCAGCATCGACGGCGGGGAACTGCTTCAGATCAGTTCCTTCGTCGCGACGGTGACGCTGATCATGGGCGGGTTGGCGTGGCTGAGCGCGCAAGCCCTGCGCCTGTCGCCGCTTCAGACGTCCGGCTTCATGCTCGCCAGCATGTTTGTCAATGCCGGAAATTATGGGCTGGGCGTCACGCGCCTGGCCTTTGGCGCAGAGGCTGAAGCGCGCGCTATCATTTACTTTGTCACCAGCAGCGTCATGATCTACACGCTGGGCGTGCTGATCGCCACCAATTTCAAAGGCGGCTGGCGCGGTGTGGTCAAACAAGTCTTTAGCATGCCGCACATCTATGCGTTGACGCTGGCCCTAACGCTGCGCAGCCTGAACTGGACGGTGCCGCAGCCCGTGCTGGATGGTCTGGATTTTCCGGCGCGCGCCGCCATTCCGATGATGCTGGTGTTGCTGGGCATGCAGCTGGCTAACGCGCGAGTGGGCGATTATTGGCGACCCGCCTTAACCAGCAGCGGTCTGCGCTTACTGGTGGCGCCCGTGTTAGCCTTTGCGCTGGCGGGCGTCTTCAACCTGAATGTTCCAGCGCGACAAGCGGGCGTCTTGCAAGCCAGTATGCCCGCCGCCGTCATCAGCACGCTCATCGCGGCGGAATTTGAAGCCGAACCCAAACTCGTCACCGGTGCAGTCGTCTTGTCCACCGTCATCAGCCCGATCACACTTACCGTCGTCATCGCCCTACTCCAGAATTCATGATGCGTCGCCTAGTACTGCCGCTGCTCATCGCGCTCGTGTCGCTGATCGCCGTCGATCGGTTGGCGGCCGATCGGTTGCACGCCGATCCGATCAAGTTTGAGTTTTCCGAACCGCGGTATCAATTCGCGGAATGGCTGGCTTTCTCGGCGCACGCCTCCGGTTCGATCTCGATCACGCAAGCGACTGTCTTCTATCAAGCGGGCAGCGCCCTGCCGGTCAGCCAACCCGCCGATCGGTTTGCGGCGGCGACCGAGGTCGATCTCGCGGCCACGATCGTGTTTGCCGCCGCCCGCCCGGCCGCTTTCAGCATCATCACCTACTGGTGGGAAGTCGTCGATGTTGCCGGCAACCGGCAGCAGTCGGAACTGCACACGTTCAAATACATCGACAATCGCTTTGCCTGGCAGATACTGGATGAAGGTCACGCACGTATTTACTGGTATCAAGGCGATTCCGTGTTGAGCACTTCGGCGGCCAAATTGGTAGCTGATACGCTGCCGCGTCTGGAACAGCAATTGAGCGTGACCTCGCCTGACAAATTGGACGTGTACATTTATGCCGCGCTCGACGATCTGCGCAGCGCGATCGAGTTAGCCGGACACGAATGGCTGGGCGGACAGGCCCGGCCAGAATTGGGCGTGGTGCTCATCGCCATACCGTCTGGCCCCGGGGCTGATCTTCAACTGCGGCGCGATTTGCCCCATGAATTGACGCACCTGATGATGTACCTGGCGGCCTTCCCGCGCTACGATGCCGTGCCCGCGTGGTTGGATGAAGGGCTGGCGACGTTGAACGAAGCCGAACCCAATCCCGCGCAGGCCGTGGCGCTGCAACAAGCCCTGGAGGCCGGACAAGCCCCGTCGCTGGAGGCAATGTGCGGCACGCTGCCTACCGACGCAACCGAAGTGCTGGCGGCTTACGCGCAGAGTCGCGGCGTGGTGCAGCAAATTGTCGATGCCTATGGCAGCACCGGCATTCAAGCCTTGTTGGCCGCCTATCGCGATGGCGCATCGTGCGCGGGCGGCGTCGAGCGCGGCCTCAATACCACGCTTACCGGTCTGGAGTTGAAGTGGCGCGCGGCACTCAGCCCGGACAGCGGCGCGACGACTTTAGCCAAAGGCTTTGGCCCGTGGCTGATTATCCTGGCGGTGGTCAGCGTTCCATTGATCGTGATGCTAACAAGCCGCAAGCGAAGTTGATCGGTCAACTGGTAATCGGTCAATTGGTAATCGGTTGATTGGTCAACTGGTCGATACTCGTCAATCGTCACGCACCACGCATCCCAACTATCTCACTATCCGACTACTCGACTACATGACTAACCTCATCTTCATGGGCTCGCCGCAATTTGCGGTCCCGACACTGGAAGCACTCACTCGCGACTACACGGTGCTGGCGGTTTACACACAGCCGGATAAACCCGCCGGTCGCGGCAAGACACTCACCGCCGTGCCCGTAGCACAGTGGGCGGCCGCGCGCAATCTACCGATCTATCAACCGCGCTCGTTTCGCAAAGACCCAACCGCGATTGAGCAGCTGCGCGCCCTGCAGCCCGACGTGATCGTCGTGGCTGCCTATGGCCTGATCCTGCCGCAACCGGTGCTGGATATTCCGCGCTTCGGCTGCGTCAACGTGCATGGTTCGATTCTGCCGCGCCATCGCGGCGCTGCGCCCATTGCCTCGGCGATCCTCGCCGGCGATGCGGAGACCGGCATCACCATCATGCAAATGGATGCGGGCATGGATACCGGCCCCATGTTGTCCATCGGGCGTGAACCGATTCGATCGGATGACACGACGCTCTCGCTGGGTGAACGCATGTCGTATCTCGGCGCGCAGTTGCTCATCGACACGCTGCCCGGTTATTTGAGCGGCGACATCAAACCGCAAATGCAGCCATCCGAAGGCGTTACCTACAGCCCCAAGATCAGCAAGGCCGACGCGCAGATCGATTGGACGCGGTCATCGATCGAGATCGATCGCGCCGTGCGCGCCTACATGCCGTGGCCCGGCGCGTTTACGGGGTGGAATGGGCAGATAGTGAAGATTCTGAAAACGGGGGGAAGGGATCAGGGATCAGGGATTAGGGATCAGGGAACCGTGATTCGATTGGCCGATGGCGGCATCGGGGTGGTGACGGGCGACGGCCTGATCGAGTTGATCGAAATACAACTGGCGGGCCGCAAGGCCATGTCGGCGCGCGATTTTGTGCGCGGGCAACCAAACTTCATAAATGCACAATTAACAATGCACAATGCTCAATTGTGAATTGCGCATTGTGCATTGTGCATTCGGAGGATTCCATGCGACTGCAAAACAAGAAGATTGCGTTTCTGGTAGACGAAGGCTTTGAGGATTTGGAATTCTGGGTCACGGTGATGCGGCTGCGCGAAGAAGGCGCAATCGTGATTGTGGTTAGTCACGATGGGCCTAAGACCTATCGCGGCAAGACCGCGCTGGAAGCCCAATCCGTGACGAACTTCACCACGCTCGACGCGGCCGACTTCGACGCAGTCGTCGTGCCCGGCGGCTGGGCGCCCGACAAAATGCGGCGCTACGCCGACGTGAAGAACTTCGTCAAGGCCATCTATGATGCGGGCAAGATCGTCGGCCTGATCTGTCATGCGGGCCTGGTCGGCATTTCGGCGGGCATCGTCACAGGCCACGCGGCCACCGGCAGCCTGGGCATCAAAGACGATCTGGTCAATGCAGGCGCGACGTGGGTCGATCAACCGGCGTTCCGCAGCGGCAACCTCGTGTGGGGGCGCGTCGTGGCCGACATCCCCGACTTCTGCCGCGAGTTGGTTGCGGCGATTGAGAAACCGTAGGCACGCAGTACACATTACGTGATCCGTGATGCGTGAATCTCCTCCATGAACATCCTCATCATTGGCGCCGGCGCAATCGGCGGTTATCTGGGTGGCAAATTGGCTGCGCATCACGGCGTGACGATTTATGATCGCGCACGGTTGGTGGATGCCGTTCGATCACGCGGCTTGCACATCATCGAACCCGAGGGCGAATACATCGTTGATAACGTCAAAGCCTTCACTTCGCTCGAAGACGTTTTTGCTCACACACATCGCTTCGATCTGGCGCTATGCTGCGTCAAAGCTTATGACACTGCCGAAGCGATCGAACCGCTGCGACCGTATGCCGATCGCATCGCGTTGTGGTTGACGCCGCAGAACGGCGTGGCGAATGAAGAATTACTGGGACAGGTCTTCGGGCGCGAGAAGATCATCGCGGGCACGGTGCTGAATCCCATCTCGATCCCTGAAGTCGGCACGGTGCGCCTGGAGATGCGCAAAGGCGGGCTGGGCCTGGCCCCGATCGATCCGGCGTGCCCCGGCGGTCCGGTTGTGGAGGCTATCACATCGATCGGTTTGCCGCTGCGCGTGTACGCAGACTATCGCGCCATGAAGTGGAGCAAACTGTTGTTGAATATGCTGGGCAATGCCACGTCGGCCATTCTGGATATGAACACGCTGGAAGCGTTTGCCGATCGGCGCGTGTTCACCATTGAGGTGGCCGCGCTGCGTGAAGCGATCGCCGTGATGGATGCGCTCAGGGTAAAGGCTGTGTCTTTGCCTGGCTATCCCGTACCGCTGTTGGTGTTTGCCTTGCGCTACCTGCCACTGGCGATCTTGCAGCCCATCTTGCGGCGCATGGCTAAATCGGGGCGCGGCGAGAAATTGCCTTCGCTGTTGATCGATCTGAATGCGGGCCGGCCCAAATCGGAGATCGACGATCTCAACGGCGCGGTCAGCGCCGTCAGCAAATCGATCGGCGTTAAGACGCCCGTCAACGATGCGCTCACGGCGACCGTGCGCGAGTTAGCCGCCGGGACAACTGATCGGGCCGCGTGGCGACGACAGATCGATCGGCTGGTTGCATTGACAAGCCAGTGAGGCTTGGTTATACTCGCCGCATCTTTTTATCGAGGTTAGCTGATGCCGCCGTCCATTCAAACGCTGATGCTGGAGCGCATGCCGCAAGGCTTTTCGCCGGAACTGGCCGAAGGTGTATCGGCCACTGTGCAGTTTGATTTCAGCGCCGATGACGGCGGGTACTATGTGGTGTCCATTGCCGATGGCCAATGCAGCGTGCGCGAAGGTACGATCGATCAGCCGGATGCGACGATGGTGACCAGCCAGGAGACGTACCTGGCGGTGGCCGAAGGCAGTCTGAATCCGATGACGGCGTTTATGACCGGCAAACTCCGCGTGTCCGGCAATTTGCCCTTGTTGATGAAGTTCCAGCAGATGTTCAAGCAAGTGTTGGATCGCTGATTTGCATACGGCGAACACTTCGTATCAAATCTCAAGACCCGCTCCGGCGGGTCTTGCTATGTATGGTGAAAGATGACGATCAGTCAACGTGTAGTTCTCATCACGGGTGCATCTTCTGGCATCGGCCAGATCTGTGCGACCCATTTGCATCAGCGCGGCTATCGGGTGTATGGCACCAGCCGCCGCCCGACAGCCGCGCCGTATGCCATGCTGGAAATGGATGTGGACGATGATGCAGCCGTGCAGCGCGGCATTGGGCGGATTGTGGCGGAGACTGGCCGGCTGGATGTGGTGGTCAACAATGCCGGCTACAGTCTCGTCGGCGCGGTGGAAGAGACATCGATTGAAGAAGCGAAGGCGCATTTCGAGACGAATTTCTTCGGCGCGCTGCGCGTGTGCCGGGCCGCCCTGCCCGTCATGCGGCAGCAGCGACGCGGTCACATCGTCAACATCAGTTCGCTGGGCGGCGAGATCGGCCTGCCGTTTCAGGGTATCTATTCGGCGACGAAGTTCGCGCTGGAAGGCATGACCGAAGCGCTGCGGCTGGAGGTGCGGCCCTTTGGCATTCACGCGGTGTTGATCCAACCCGGTGATTGTGCTACCGGCCTCACGGCCAGCCGGCGCAGCACCGCAGAGTCATTGAACGGGTCGGCCTATCAGCCGCAGTTTGGAGCAACCGTCAACCGCATTCAACAGGATGAGATGCGCGGCGGATCGCCGGACGCAGTCGCGCAGCTGCTGGAGCGCATCATCGCGTCCGAATCACCCAGACCGCGCTATCGCGTCGGGCCGTTCATCGAGCAGTTGGCGGTGTACGCGAAACCGAATTTGCCCGGCAAGGTGTTTGACTGGATTATGCGGCAGTTTTACCAGTTGCCGTAGCCTCACCCCCGGCCCCTCGCCCGACGACGCATTCTGAGCGGAGCGTAGCGAAGTCGAAGAACGTCGTCAGGCGAGGGGTGAGACATCACCAGTTGCGCGCGAGCACTGGCAAGTAAACGCGCGTATTCACGGCGAGGATCGATCGGATGAAGGGCTGCGTGAATTCGGTGGCGGACAGGCTGACGGTGTGCCAACCGGTCAGCGCCGTTGTAAATGACCAGCGATAGTTCACGACTGGATCGAGAAATTCACTGTAGTTCAAGGTGATTGAGAGCGGCAGACCAAGTGGATCGGTGAACGTGGCGGTCGGTTCACTCAGCGTGATGGGCGAGTGCAGCGTCAGCGTAATCCACACCGGCTGGGTCTCAGTCATTTCACCCACAGGCAATAATTGTTCTTGCCAGACCGTTGAACTGATCACAGGCACCTCCACCGTTTGCATGATAGGCGCAATCAACTCCGCTGCTGACAAGGTTACGACATGTTTGCCCGCCAGCAGCGGCAAAAATCGCCATCGCGCTAAAGATGCGCCCTCAATCTCCGTCGTGTCCACCCACTCGATCGATTCGCCCGATTCCACACTGACTGTGACTTGCGTCAGCGATACCGGCGACTGCACAGCCAACGTGGCAGTCACGGGCAGCGGCCACTGACCTTCCACGACCATACTGGCACTGACCGGATAACTGTATTCCAGGCTCGCGTCGTCGAAGTAAGCAGCGTTGAATTTGGCGGGCATGATCGTCACCGCGCGAATGAACATCGTCACGGTGTGGGCCTGCGCCACCGTCACAACCGGCACAGTTGAAGAGTAGTAATCATACGGGCCCCACCACGGCGGATTGGCCGCGTCCCAATTCCAAACCACGGTCGAGGCGCGCGGCTCGGTGCCGCCGGTTGGATCGATGCCCACGCGCATGTGATTGCTGTCTTCCGCCCAAAAATCAGCGGGACAACCGGTGGCATTATCCCCTTGCAGCGATAAGGCTACGTCGGGCGGCGGCGAACCGTCGGTGGGGAATGGATTGCAGCTGCTGACCCAGGCGTGCAGCCAGGCGCTGGCGGTGACCACTGCGCCGATCGGCACGTTGCCGACGGTCTGATAAAACGATACATCTTGATTGCCAAAGCGCTTGCCCGACTCAACGGCATATCGCCCACTGTGAATGCGCGGCGGCAAATTGAAGGCGCAGCAATACGGCCACACCGTCGCGTCGATCAAGTTCGTTTCGGGCTGATAGAATCGGAATTGATCGGGCGTGCCCCAGGGCGGAACCGGCGCGGTGTCGGTGTACCAGCGGATGTGCCAGCCGTTGGGCACGCGGATGCTATCGAGGCCGGGATACAGATAAAAGCCGTCTTCAAAGCCGGGATTGACCAACATATTGGTCGACTGGATCACGCCGGGCCGATCGGGTTGGGCGGGCCAATCGGCCCGAACGATCGGCGCAGCGCTGCGCCCGATGAGATCGATCAACAATCCGATCGCCGTCATTGCCAGACCGATCGATAGCGCTCCCCTTATCAGTCGCCGCCTCATTTACGGGAACAGGCGCCGCGCCTTCACTTCGGCCACGGCATCGGGGCGGAAACGATACAGGCGCGCGGGCCGCCCGTCACCCGAACGCACTTCGTCCAGCGGCTCGATCACTTCGGCTTCCATGATGCGGCGGCGGAAGTTGCGCTTGTCCAGCGGTTCACCCAGCACGATCTCATACGCTTTTTGCAGTTCGCTCAAAGTGAACTCCGGCGGCATCAGGCGAAAACCTACCGGGGAATACTCGATCTTGTAGCGCAGGCGCGTCAGCGCGTACTGCACGATGTCGCTGTGATCGAAGGCCAGCGACGGCATGGAACTGATGGGCCACCACTGCGCATCGCCGGTGTCCGAGCCGCCGTGCACCGTCAACGGCGTGGGCACCAGCGCGATGTAGGCCACGCTGATCACGCGGCCGCGCGGGTCACGGTCCAATTCGCCGAAGGTGTAGAGCTG
>JACRBO010000295.1 GCA_016219235.1 Chloroflexota bacterium | reverse complement strand
CGATCGGGACTACCTTGAAATCTGGGTGTACGCCGAAGGCGAGAACACCAGCACCTTGTTCGACAACAACGACTTCGCGCCCGATCGTGAACCGGCCCTGCGTGACATCGGCTTTCGCGTGCACCTCAACGGCAACCGCGTCGACGATGCTGCGCCCATCACCAGCACGCGCACCATCAGCGATTACGATGCGCCGGGCGGCGTGCAGGCCGCGGCGGGTTGGGGGCCGTCGCGCGGTTACGTGGGGCCGTCCTTCGCCCCGCCCGATCCGGCCTATGGCGGCTTCAATCGCCACTACGAATATCGCCTGACGCGACAAGGGGGACAGATCGGATCGGCGCAGGTCTCGATCGGGCGGATGCAGCAACCGCAGAAACCGTTTGAGAAGCAGATCATCGAGATCCTGCCCGACTGCACGGTGCGCATCACCTTCATCTGGAAAGACATCCGGCGCAACAAGCAAGGGAAATTCGTCGGGCCATCCGGCGAAGAGTATCCCGAGTCGAGCGGGCAGAAACTGGTCATCACCAAAGTCGATCATCCGGTGCCGGTCGAACCATCTGCGCCAAAGAAGAACGACTTGAACGATCCTTACCTGCCCGGCCAAGACGCAGTGCCATCGTCGCCGGGCACACCGTCGCCATTCCCGGTGGATTCGTTCTTTGACGTGTTCTATCAAAACACGTTGGAGCAGCCCATCATTCAATTGCAGATGCAGCACGTGTCGCCGCTTGGTCCGCAGACTCGCTTGATCGGTGCAGTTGCCAGTGATCCCGACATCATGATCCAACCCGTCTTCGGTACATCGTTCGTGCAAGTGATGAATCTGCCGCCCGGCGGTTGGGTCGATCTCAGCGCGGCGACGGCGGTCACGGCGTTGTCCATTCCGCCCGGCACAGTGCTGACCAACACCGTGCCGCTCACCGGCACGACGCCCGGCGGGCCGCTGCCGCCCACTGCGCCCGGACGTGACACCACGACGTTTAATCCACCGGCGACCTTGACGATGACCAAGACCTCGACACCCACGCAGATCGTGACAGCCGGCGGTCTGGTGATGTACACGATCGTCGTCGAGAATCGCAGCCCGTTCGTGCTGCAAAACGTGCACGTCACGGACACGCTGCCCGTGTCGGTGACATCGCGCGGCGGCTATCCGGTCGATTCGTTCTTCGACGTCTTCACATTGATCGATCTGCCGCAGGTGCTGCCGGGCATGCGCGGCCACTTTGAAGTGCGCGGCACGGTCTCGCCCACAGTGCAACCCGGCACGCGCATCACCAACACGGTCACAGGCACGCATACGTCGCCGTTGACGGGCCTGACCGATACGATCGTGGCGCGCAAGCCGCTGGATGTGACCGGCACGCTGCCGATCAGCAACGAGATCCCGATCGAGATCATCGCGCTCGAGCTGCAATCGGTCGCGCCCATCAGCGTGGGCACGCGCATCACAGCAACGGTGAGTCCGGTGACGGCCACGCTGTCCATCACCTACTACTGGCAGGCCAGCGATCAGCCCGCCTTCACAGTGACGACCGGATTAAGCAGCACCGCCGTCTATACGTGGCTGACGTCCGGGTTCAAGACCATTACCGTGACGGCTAACAACGTCGTGAACTCGCAGCAAGTGACCGGCACGATCGAGATTCGTTGGCCGCACAGCATCTATCTGCCGATCATTTTGAAGTAGATGGTTACTGCTCAGGCCGCCTTCAACAGCATGACCAAGCATCTGCAACTGAACGACGAACAGCGCCGTCGCTTACTGGCCGACATCAGCCACGAACTGCGCACGCTGGCCGTATCCTTGCTGCCCGTCGTAAATCCAGCGATGGTGAGCACATAGCCCGCACCTGCCAGGATACCAAACCACACCAGGCGATTGGGCCAGGCTCCGGCGCGGCGCGCGAGCAGGTAGTAAACAATCAAGACACCGCCATATGCGGCAAAGGCTAGCGGCACGCTTACGGCGGTATCGGCGTACACGATGACTTTGAGGATAGCAGCGACTGCATCACGACTGCGACAAGCATGGCCGCAATGCCAATCACCACTGCGATCAAACTCACGCCGGGCGCGCCGGAGCGATAGAGGCGATGTAGCGCAATCAGGAGGGCAATGTTTGCCAGCGCAAGAATAACGCTGGTCAAATCGTTGATCGGCCCCCAGATGTTGTCCGGGCCCGCCTGCGAAAACAACGACCAGAACAGCATGAAGGCGATCAGGCCCAGTACGACCATCGCCGCGCTGAGATAAGCGCACCAGCCGGCGAAACGAAAGAAGGATGTGTTACTCATCTGCTGAGACCCTAGCCCTGACCCATCTCGGTGCGTGCGAAGTCCCTGCGGGTCCCTCCTGAGAACCGCTGCGCGAACCAGTTCTCAAGAGGGGATTGGGGGTGAGGCTAAGCGCCGCCCAGCATCGCCTGCATGGCGGCCTGCAATTGCGCCAGCGCTTTGTCGCCGTCGAGCACGGGCCGGATGTCCAAATCACTCAACGGACCAAGCGGATACTCAAGCATGAGCTGATTGAGCGTCGTCTCGTCGGGAACGTTGACAATGCCGAAGCCGCCGTTACCTCCGGCAAAGAAGTCGAACGATTCCATGACCGGACGATATTTCTCGCGCCAGGCCACAAAGCCT
>JACRBO010000294.1 GCA_016219235.1 Chloroflexota bacterium | reverse complement strand
GATCCAGCCCCAGGCTCTGACTTCAGGATTCGACGACACGATTGCGCCAGCACCGCTTAAGTCCGTGCCGACTCGGATGTAGCTGCCGTCCAGCGGTTCTGCATCCAGCCAGGCCGTGTAGCGGGCGTATTCCGAGAAGTCCACACCCGCGGTATACCATTCGCCCCCGCACTGATCGCCCACCTGTGCCCACACTTGCTTGTGATAGTACGTGGCCGCGCCGCTGCCGAGAGGAAGTTGCTCGTCGCCCGAAACGGGCCACACACCGGTCTCGCCGCGCACGATCGGCTGGTTGTAACCGTAGGTCGATCGATAGCCGTCAAAGCCCAGACTGCATTGGCGCGCCAGTGCGGCCGAATCCCCGTGCAGCGAACTCACGAGTTCCTCGTTGGTGCTGCCCTGGCGGGCGTACCAGTGTTTGTCGGCGTAGTCGATCAGGGCCGTCGCCCGCGCGTCCGTCCAGAACTCAGACACAAAATAGCCCCAGAAGGAGTTGGACAACAGGATGTGGCGCGGCTGGTTCTGCCGGAGCGTGGCATAGACATCAAAGGCCGTGTCGTAGCTGGCGGCCGTCAGCATATTTTCATTGGCCAGCTCCAGCGAATGCAATGCCGTTGAATAACCCCAGCGGGCCACAAAGTAACGGGCATACGCCTTAAGGTAATTTCGCACCGCGCCGCTTGCATAGAAGTTATCAAGCGACCAATCCTCGGTTGCCAGGCCCGTCGCCGTTAAGCGATCGAGTACCTGGTCGTTCTTATGAAACAGCGTCAACTTGTGATATACGCCCTGTTGCTCGCTGAGCCGCAAGGTTTCGTCTAATCGGGCCGCGCCGATCTGATCGATATAAGCAAACGTGTCTGGATCGCCGCGCGTCAGCAGATTCGGCCCGGCGCCGTCACGCCGCAGGGCTACATCGTAGACCTGAATTTCGCCCGTTGTTCCGTCGTTTTCGCTATACCCATCATGCAGCCAGACCGCCAGCGACGAACCCGTGGCAGTCGCCGTCAGCGTATAGTTTTGCCAGGTCTGGCTCGTGATCTCGATCGTGGTATTGCCGACACTGGGTCGGAAGACTTTGTTGCCGATGACGCGGGCGCGCAGCGTGAGCTGGTAGGTTCCCCCGGCGACAACAGTGGCGGTCTGCCCCGACCAGTAGTTGGGGAAAAACGAATAGCCCTGCCCGTCGAACGTGTTGATGGCCGTCAGCCAGGCCGTGCCAAACCCCCAACTGCTCTTGATGTCGTCGGCGTAGGGTACGACAAAAAAGTTAGCCGACTCACCGGTTGGAAACCAGCGCACGAAGCGCGTGCCCTGCTGGGCAAAGCGCGCAATGCTGTCACGAATAGCCGTCAATGATCCCAGCGGCGAACCGGTCTCGATGTTGATGAGGGGGTAGTTAAACGGCGCGCCGTCTGAGAACTTGAAGGTGCTGCCGCTAGCCGTAACATAGCCATGATTGGTCGAGGCCGTCACGGCAAAGGTTTTTACGGCGCTCGTTTCCGATCCGATCGAGTCTGCCAGGGTTACGGTGAACTGCCAGGTTCCGATCTCATCGGGCGCAAAGCGGCAGCGCCAATCGGGATTGCCGACCGGCATGAGATTGACATCCACCGGCTGGTAATAGAAGCAGGGCGTATGTCGCGCTGCGCCAGAGGGCGCAGTGAGATTCATATCTACATTCACGCCGCCTTGATCAAACGGCAGATACAGTTTCTGGGCCGGTGTATTCACGGCCAGCACGATTTCCTGCTTGTTGTATAAGCCAACCGTAGGGGACAGAACCGTTACCGCCGAGATGCGCCCCGTGGTCGGTATGGGCGTTGAGGTCGCCGTTGATACGGATGTCGGCGTTCGAGTGGGCGTCCGGGTTGGTGTTCGAGTGGGTGTCCTGGTCGGCGTTGAGGTTGCCGCCGAAACCGGCGTCGAAGTCCGAGTCGGTGTCCGTGTTGGTGTCCGGGTCGGCGTTGAGGTGGCTGCCGAAATCGGCGTCGAGGTTCGCGTCGGCGTCCGCGTGGACGTTGACGCTGGCATACTGGTAGCCGTTGGTGCGGGTGCTGAAACGCTGCCTTTCAGTGTCAACGGCAAGTAAACAAACCAGTGCTGAGTGCCGGTCGGCGTCGCGGTTGCAGCCGGTCCAGCCACTATAAACCGCAGATCGTCAAAGGCTTGATCGTTGGTGCTTGATCGCAATGTAAGGGAGGTGACAGGATTCACCCAATTCGTGGTGATAGTCCCAGGCTGCCCGCCCGATACAGCCAGGCTGACATCCGGATTGCCCGGGCTTGATAGCGTAAAGACGTTTGAGTTCATTGCACTTACCCGCAGGCTAACCACCCGGACGGGCACCGGGAATGTGGTCGAGCCTGCCGCCCCGCCGTTGGCGACGTAAATGCTCCAGGTCGGAATGCCCGCCCACGGTTCTCCCAAAACGAGCGATGACCAATTCAGCCCCGCATACCCCGGCGGAATTGCTTGATTATCGGCCGAGCCTGGGATATTGTTGAAATCAAGCAATACGCGCGTGCCGGCGGGCAGCGACCCGACGCTGGCTGGATCGATAACCTCACCACCTGGAGTCGACGTACGGGTTGGTGTTCGGGTCGGCGTGGCAGTTGCTGCGCCGATCGCGGTAGGTGTACGGGTCGGGGTGGCGGTTGCTGCCCCGATCGCGGTGGGCGTGCGGGTGGGAGTCGCTGTTGGTGCGCCCCCGGTCGCCGTCGGTGCGCTCGTGGGCGTGGACGTTGGCGTGACCGCCGAACCGGCGGCTGCATTCAGCGTGTTGACCAGGTTGGTGATGTAGAACAAGTCGCCCCGATCAAACGCGGGAACATCCAGGGTCTTGGCCAAATCCTCACGCGTGGCGTTGAAGATGTAGGCTTTAGCCGAGGACATGGCCGCATAATCGTAGAGGTGCTCCATGACGCCCTCTGAATAGGTTTCCTCGAAGCGGGTTACAAACCAGTAGGGCGCAATGGCATTATATTCATTGAATGCGGCTTGAACTGTCGAGAGAGCGTTGGACCGGAGATAGGCGCCCAACTCGGGCGTCATGTATAGAAAGTTTCGCGCCACGGCCAGCTGTTGCCGATCGGTATTCGCATCCGGCCCGCCCCAGGTGACGTCTTTATTAAAGTTGGCGGCCCGGTCTGTGAGCAGGGAATTGTATTGAGCATTGCGCGTGCTATTGACGGGTTGGCCCGCCAGTTCCTGAAGGCGCAGGTAGCCGTACAGTCCGGCAATCCAGGCGTTCTGGATAAACGGCAGTTCGCGCATCGCCGTCACAGCCGGTGGCGATCCAATGTCGCCGCAACTACTGAGAATCGAGGCCGCCTTTGAAGCGTTGCCGGGCAACCGGGCATAGACCCACAACGCGTAGTATCTAAGGGGTGACTTTCCGCCCCAAAACGGCGACGAAGTCTGCGGCGTCAGGATGCCGTCATTGACATCATTCTGCCCGGAGGCAATCGAGTCAGCGACCTCTCTGGGCAGAACGAAATTTTCTCTGGCCGCCGCCGTGGCCTGGTAGCCGACATGCGTAATCGTACACGGCGGATAGTTAGCGTACTCGTTGTCTAAGTAGGTTTTAAGCGACGCTTTAAGCGCGACCTGATCGGCGGGCAGCGCTTCATAGGCCAGGCCGAGCGCATACAATGTATCGCCGGGATTGTTAAAGTAATCGGTAAAGTAATCCCCGATGGTTCGTCGCAACGACCACGCGGAGAGTGTGCCGTACCCCGGTCGAAGATGTCCCGCCGCAATCACCTGGGTGACTTCGTCGACCAGTTTCTGTTGCAGCGTCGTCGTCGACACAGCCGGATTGACGTTAGACACGGTCGGATCAGGCAGCACCCGATTGGTGGCCGCGCCCGAAACGTTCGGCGCAAACGCCAGAATGGCATTGCTGCGATGGAAATACACGCGGGTCACACCCGCCGAATCCG
>JACRBO010000273.1 GCA_016219235.1 Chloroflexota bacterium | reverse complement strand
ACCACTTCAAGTCGAAGGGCAGCTGTCCGTCGAGCGGCGTCGATCTGGACTTCGGGCAGGGCTGCTGGAACGTCAAGCGCACGGCGCAGGCCAACGGCCTGCTCGATTGGATCACGACTTTGCAAGTGACCGATCCCGACGTGATCGTGATCGGCGACCTCAACGCTTACGGCATCGAAGACCCGATCAACGCGTTGGTGTCCGGCGGCCTGATCAATCAGGCGCTGCGCGTCCCGGCGGCCATGCGCTATTCGTATGTGTTTGACGGGCAAGCGGGTTATCTCGATCATGCGTTGACGACGAGCAGTCTCGACCCGCACAGCACGGGCGTAACCTACTGGCATATCAATGCCGATGAGCCGAGCGTCATCGACTACAACACGGAATTCAATCCGCCAGACATGTACTCGCCCACACCCTATCGCGCCTCTGATCACGATCCGGTGTTGATTGGGCTGGACTTTGGCGCGGTAGCGTCCGGGGACTTTAGCGGCTCGGCCAAGTTGGTGAACACGACCGCGATCACGGCGGGGCAGTTGTTGACCTACACGCTGATCGTCTCCAACAGCGGCGATGTCACCACGGACTTCATGCTGACCGATACGCTGCATGCGGCGTTGACGCTGGTCAGCGCGCCGGGCCTGACGCAAAACGGCTCGACGTTAACGGCCGGCGGCTCGATCGGGGGGCAGAGCACGCAGACGTTTACCATCACGGCGCGCACCTTGATCACCTTCAGCGGATCGATCACGAACGTAGCCACCCTCAGCGGCGACGGGCAAGTGCGGCAACTGAACGCGCCAAGTGTGAGTGTCAACGCCTGGCCCGCAAATGTCACTGCGAGTTTCAGCGCCAGCACAGCCGCGATGAAGCCGGGTGAATTGATCACCTTCACGTTTACGCTGACCAACAGCGGCGGTTTAAGCGCGGCCATGTGGCTGACGCCCACGCTCGATGCGCGCTACTTCACGTTGAGTGACGCACTGGACTTCACGCCGACGCTGGCGTGGAACGGCGAGCTGCCGGGTGGCGAAGGCCGATCGATGCGGTACGCCGCGCGCGTGAACGAGCTGGGCCACCTGCCCATCGGCGCGGCCACGCTCGACAATGCGGCGCAGTGGTCGGCCGATGCACACTCGCCAGTCACGGCGACCGCGCCGACGACGGTTCACATCTACGGCGTGTATCTGCCGTTGATCAATGACTAATCCAATCAAAGCGAGGTAAGGAATGAAGCGAAGTCTATCCATTGTGCTTGTGCTGGCGCTGCTGCTGGGCGCGTGGTCGATGTTGCAATCGCGCGTCATGGCCGCGCCGCTAACGCCGCCGCTGGCCCCGCAGGCCGTGGCGCTGAGTGTTTTTCCGACGTCGATTCCGGCGGATACCATCGACGGCAACTGCGCCACGGGCACGCCGTATGCGGTGTACGTTTCGGCGACCGGGCTGGATGCCGGACTCACGTACACGATCAAGGGCTATCACTATCGCACGGCGGACACCAACAACAAAGGTTGTTTCTGGAATTGGCAAACTGCGTCGTGGGTGGTCGTCGACAACACTTATACTGGCCTGCCCACCATCACTGGTGTAACCGGGTGGTCGGGCTGGCTGTATCTGAAAGACATCGCGGGTCATGCTGGTACGACTGATATGAAGCTGCGCGTGCGCTTCCGTTCATCGACCGGGGTCAGCAATGATGCGACCGTAACACCCACGCCGCTGAACATGACGACGGCGGGCGGCTGGATAACGGGTCACGCCAACGCGGTCAGCGGTGCGCCGCAGTCGGGCGCGCCCGTCATCATTCGCAACGGATCGGCCATCGTGGGTGTGTATGCCACGGAAGACAACGCCGTGAATGAAGGCTACACGTCCGGCGATACCGGCTTCTTTAAGGTGGCCGCGCCGGTCGGAACCGGGCTGACCGCCGAAGTGTGGAGCGGCAGCGTGCTCACCGGCACTGCCACCACCGGCCTCAATGTTCAAGCCAACACCGTTACACCCAACATCCAGATCAACGAACTGGATGTCACACCGCCCACGGTCGTATCGACTGTGCCGGTTTTGAATGCCACCGGCGTTAGCCTGTATCAACCCGTGTCGGCGACGTTCGATGAAGCGCTCGATCTGGCTACGATCAATGGCACGACGTTTACGTTAATCGATGCCAACGGCTCGATCAATGGCACAGTGAATTACGACGGCGGCGCATTGACGGCCCGCTTCACGCCCGATAGTTTCCTGGCGGCGACCACGCGCTATACCGCCACGTTGACGACGGGTGTCGAGGACGCAACCGGCAATCCGCTGGCCGCGCCCTACGTGTGGAGTTTCACCACGGGCGCGGCCGATACGGTCTCGCCGACGATCGTGTCGCATCTGCCCGCGACGAATGCCATCAGCGTGCCGTTGAACAGCAACATTGTGATCACGTTCAGCGAAAGCCTGGAGCCGAGCACGGTCACGCAGGGCGACTTCACGCTCGTCGGGCCGCAGGGATCGATCGGGTGGACGACGTTCAATTATGATGCCGGCTCGTTCAAAGTGACGGCGCTGCCCGTCGTGCTGCTGCCGACATCGCGCTATACCGTCACCGTCAACAACGTCACCGATTGGGCGGGCAACGGCCTGGCGGGTGTGAAGACGTGGTCGTTTACGACCAACAACGAAGCGGTGCTGAACGCCTATCACGGCGACATTCACAATCACTCCTCCTATTCCGACGGCTCGTTGACGCCCGCCGCCGCCTTTACGGCCGGCCAGGCCGCGGGCTTCGACTTCATGGCCATGACGGATCACTCGTATGCCCTTGATGACACGGAATGGGCGAATACACTCAACCAGGTCAACGCCGCAACCAGTGACGGTCAATTTGTCGCCATTCGCGGCGCGGAATACACGCAGGGCGCGGAAGGGCACATCAACGTCTACAACACTGTCAAGCATCCGTGCCGCACCAATACGGGCGCGGCCATGTGCGACTACACGCCCAACCTTGAAAAAGGCGTGACCGTGGACGGTTTCTACAACTGGCTGGCGATCACGGGCACACAGGCGCTGGACGCCGCCGGCTCGCTGGCGCAGTTCAACCATCCAGGCTGGATCAACTTCAATGACTGGACGTATCATCCCGAAGTGTCGGCGACGATGAAGTTGGAAGAAGTCGGCAACGGCAGCGGCACATCCTATGTGTTCAGCGAAGACGAATACATCCGCTCGCTGGATTACGGCTGGAAGGTGGGGGCGACCAATAATGCCGACACGCACTCGCCGTACTGGGGCACCAACACCGATCACCGTACGGGCGTGTGGCTGACCAGCTTGACCAAAGCCGATCTCATGGATGCGCTGCGCGCCCGCCGCACCTTTGCGACCGAGGACAAGAACTACGAATTGAAATTCAAGGCGAATGGTGCATGGATGGGCATGGACGTGCCCAACATCGGGTCATTGACGTTCGACATCGGCGGCTTCGATCCCGATAGCGAAGGCAGCGTCGTGGTGCAGTTGATTTCGTTTGGCGGCGAAGTGATCACTCAAACGAACACCGCTTCAACGTTTAGCTGGCAGCCGATCGTGCCGGTGGCGCCCGGCGCGCACTACTTCTACGTCAAAGTCACGCAGGCCGACGGCGACCGCGTCGTGTCGTCGCCGATCTGGACGGAGAGCGCGGTCAATGTGGCGCTGACGGACCTGTCGGTTGAGCCGACCATCGCCACGATCTACAATCCCAGTTTGATCACGGCGCGCGTCAGCAATCGCACCGCGCAGACGCAAACGGTGGCGGTCGACTTCACCATCAACGGCACGGCCGAGGACACGATCACCACGACGGTCGCGCCCTGTGTCACCGGGCCTTGTGTAGATGGTTATGCCAGCATCACCTGGCAGCCGGCGATCACCGGGCCGGTCACGATCACGGCGCAGATCAACGGCTCGCCGTTCGGCGACAATCTCGACGACAACACGCGCACTACGCATATGACGGCCACCGATGAGAAGGTGCCGCTGGTGCTGATCGACGCGGGGCATGGCAACATCGCCTCGACGCCGCGCGACGTGCGGACGTTCGTCAACGATCTGACCGCGCACGGCTACAACGTACTGCTCAACCTTGATCAGATCGACGCGACCGACCTGAATACCGAGACGGTGAAGCTGCTCATCATCAACGCCTACGGTCCGGATCAGTTCACGGTGACGGAAACTCAGAATGTCGCCAATTTTGTGAACGCGGGCGGCAGCCTGTGGCTGAACGGTCTGGCCGATTACACGGGCAAAGTTACTTGGGCGGGTACCACGTCCAACCGCTTCAACGAACTGCTGACGGCGATTGAGGGCACAGTTGGCTACACCATCCCGGTGCGCGTCAATAGCGACGAAGTGCTGGACGGCAATAACAACAACGGCTATCCATGGGGCGTGTTGTTCCACATCTTCCCGGGTGAGGCGGCCTCTGGCCTGGGCGTGAATGTGGAAAACATTCAGACCTGGTCAGGCTGCTCGTTCGTCGATCGCAACTATGGCGCGCTGACGCAAGACGATCTGGGCGCGAACGGCTTCATCGCCGCGCTGGGCGATCTGGATGCGGGCAATGGCACGTATGGCGAGGCCAACGCCACGCACAACGAAGACTCGAACGTGAATGCCGGTTCGCCGTTCTTCGCCTACAACGGCACGATCCCGCTGCCGGGCGCGGTCGGCTACGACATCCCCGGTTCGGCGGGGCGGCTGTACTTCTACGGCGACGCCAACGATCCGTTCAACATCTTCTCGTACACGGCGGGCGACGGGCGGCAGAATGAATTGTTTAATCTGCAAACGGTGATGTGGCTGTTGGGCGAGCCGGTGACCAAGACGACGATTGCCGAGGCCCGCGCGTACACTACCGTCAATCAGCCCGACAAACTCGATCAGCTGGTGTGGATCGAGGGCGAGATCACTGCGGCCTTTGGCGAGTTTTTCAACGTGCTGTACGTGCAGGATGAGACGGGCGGCATGACCATCCACGCCCCGGCCGGCGACATCAGCGCCACGCAGTATGCGCGCGGCGCTTACGTGCGCGTGCTGGGCACGGTAGGCGTGTACCAGGGCGACACCGAGGTCGAGTTCTTTGAGGCCGAGCAGGTGCACGTGATCACGTCGACGAACAACATCGATCCGCTGCCGCAGCTGTTCAGCACGCACGATGCCGCGCTGGAAGCGAATCAAGGCTGGCTGACGCAGATCACGGGCACGATTACGGCCTGGGGGCCAGAATATGTGATCGTCGATGACGGCAGCGGCCCGGTACGCGCCTTTCTGGACGGCTACAACGGCGTGTGGGACACCTTCAAATTGCTGGACAAGATCACGGTGAGGGGCTTGATCTCGGAAGACGGCGGCGGCCCGCGCATTCGCGTGCGCAACTATAATATGCACGCCGGCATTCCCAATGACGTGACGCTGATTGCAGCAGCGAAGCAATTGTATTTACCGCTGGTGAGGAAGTAAACAAGTCGATAAGGAAACAAGTACTGCGGCCCCGGATCGAACTGATTCGGGGCCGCAGTACTTGGACGATCGTCTGTGGACGGATGTTGTGTTGGGCGAGGCGCGCGGCACCGCCGCCTTCGCGCACGCTGATCTTTGGAAGCGGATTAAACGACAATTTGGTTGTTTTGCCATTTCACAAAATCGACCAAGCGTGGTTATATTGGTCAGACACATCCAGCGGAGCGAGACGAATGGAGTTTGAAGCGTTAGTGGAGGCGCACAGCGGCGAAATCTTCGCTTATGTGTGGCGGTTGCTAAGAGACACCGCCGACGCCGAAGATTGTTTACAGGAAACGTTCTTGCGCGCGTATCGATCGTTTTCGCGCGTGAGGGCGGGATCGAACTATCGGGCGTGGCTGTACAAGATCGCGACGAACACCGCGCGCACGCACGTGAAGCAGCGTGGACGGATCAGCGCGCGCACGATCGATCTCGATCCGGAGTTGCAGTCCGATCGGTTGTCGCCCGCCGATCGAGTGGTGCGGCGCGAAACGATCGAGGCGGTGACGCGCGCCGTGGAGGCGCTGCCGCATCAGCAGCGCGCGGCCTTGATCATGCGGCAGTATCAAGAACTGGGCTACGACGACATCGCGGCGGCGCTGGAGTGTACCGAAGAAGCCGCGCGAGCGAATGTGTATCAAGCGTTGAAGAAGTTGCGCGTGCAGTTTGGCGTCAACGAATGATCTCGAATCCACGAATGCAACGAATGCGTGAAGCAGCGACGAGGTGGGCAATGGACGAACGAAATGAAGTCATTCAAGCATTGGATGCAGTGTATGCCAAAGGGCCGGGCGCAGCGGAGACGGAGCGCGCGCAGGCGAAATTGCGGCAAACGTTAGATCGGGCGAGGGGGCGAACGGTGTATTACGACGTGGTGTCTCATTCAAGAGTCGGTGAGTTGTACGTGGCCGTGAGCGATCGCGGTTTGATCGCGCTGGACTTTGGGCTGGGCGAGCGAAGCTTTGTCGATCGAGTGCAATACCGTACGAAGGCGACGCTGGTGCGATCACGCGAGCGGTGCGCGGACGCGATGCGGCAGGTGCGCGAATATCTGGACGGCAAGCGCACGAAATTCGATCTGCCACTGGATATGACGACGATGACGGACTTTCAGCGGCAAGTGTTGTCGGCGGCGTTGAAGATTCCGCGCGGCAAGTGGCTGACCTACGGGGAGGTTGCCAAAGCGATCGGGCGGCCGCAAGCCTCTCGTGCGGTGGGTCAGGCGCTGGGGCACAATCCCGTGCCGATCGTGATCCCGTGCCATCGCGTGCTGGGGTCGGATGGATCGCTGCACGGCTATTCGGGCGGCGGGGGCATCCAGACCAAGGCGTGGCTGCTTCAACTGGAAGGGGCGCAGTTGCCGGCTGCGGCCTAACAAGATTAGAGAATTTAGTCACAACGCCTAATGGGTATTGACAAATCGAAAAGCGGACTTACAATAGTAGGTAAATTGACTCAGAAACCAATGGAGGTTAGATATGAGCGGTGAATTGACGAATGTGATGCGGGTGGTGCTGCTGGGTCGGGAAACTTATCGGGTTACGCGGAGCCATCGAGGGGTGCGGGTTCGATCGGGGCGAGCGTGGATCACGTTGAACGGTTGTGATCACGTGGTGAAGCGCGGCGAGGAAATCGCGCTTCAGGCCAAGGGCGATTACGCGGTGGTGTCGTCGGCGAGCCGCACGCCCGTCGTGATTGAACTGCTCGGCGAAGCGCCGCGTCAATCGGATGCGAATCTGCGCCCGGTGGTGAAGACGCTGTGAGCGTCCAACTCGACGACATCGATCGTCAGATCCTGGATCTGTTGCAGCGCGATACGCGGCTGACGAACGCGGCCATCGCGACCGAAGTGGGCCTGACGGCGCCGTCGGTGTTTGAGCGGATTCGCAAGCTGGAGCAGCGCGGCGTGATTTGCGGTTACACGATCAAAATCGATCCGGCCGCGTTGGGCAAGCCGATGACGGCGTTCATCCGCCTGACGGCTGCGTTTGACGAGCGCTATGACTCCGGCCTCAAAACGATCAGCGAAGACCCGGACGTGCTGGAATGTTACGCGGTGGCCGGTGAAGACTGCCTCGTCCTGAAGACAAGGTGCGGCAGTCCGAGCGATCTGGAAAACTTACTGGGCCGCATTCGAAGTTGTATGACGGTGCAACGCAGCGTGACGATGATCGCGCTGCGCGCGTGGAAAGAGAATGCGCCGCTGAACGTGCGGCCGGCCGCCGATCGAGCGACGGCCGGCAAGCGGTCAAGTTCGAGTCCGTGATTGAAGCGAGGGACAGGATGAAGATCAAAGAATGGAGTGCGTTCGCGATCCTCGGGCTGGTGTGGGGATCGTCGTTTTTGTGGATTAAGATCGCGGTGGAGAATGTCTCGCCGTTTGTGGTGGTGGCGCTGCGGGTGTTGTTTGGACTGATCGCTTTGCTGGGCGTCATGTACTGGCAGCGACAATCTATTCCGCGCGATCGCCCGACGCTGCTGAAATACCTGTTTATGGGCGTGTTCAACGTGGTGGTGCCGTTCCTGCTGATTACGTGGGGCGAGACGCACATCGATTCCAGTCTGGCCGCGATTCTCAATGCGACGACGCCGTTGTTTGTGATCGTCATCGGCCACTTTGGGCTGCACGATGAAAAGATCACCGCGCCGAAATTGGCGGGCCTGCTCGTCGGGTTTGT
>JACRBO010000272.1 GCA_016219235.1 Chloroflexota bacterium | reverse complement strand
CCGTGAGGTTGTCAAACAGCGTGCGATATTTCTCCTCGCTGGCTAACAGGGCATCGCGGGCGCGTTTGCGCTCCGTAATGTCCTGAAAAATGCCTCGGACCCGGACAACCCGGCCGCCGTCTACAGTTGGCAGGCCAATCGTCCTGACCCATTTCGGCACGCCCTTGGCGCTGACCATCTCCACTTCCAGATCATAAGGTTTCGCTTGTTCAATGGCGTCTTTAATAGCCTGATCGATTTTAACCCGGGATTCAGCCGAATAAAAACTGACACCCAATTCAACGTTGGTCTCTTGCGCGGGATCAAGATCGTGGATGCGAGCAACTTCCTCCGTCCAGGTGCCTTTGAACGTCAGCGCATCAAACTCCCAACCGCCCGCTTGAGCGAGGTTACAAGCCAGATGCAGCAGTTCATCTTTTAAATCGCGGTCCGCTGCAAGCCCGGCGCTCTGCGCTTCATTCAGCGCGGCAGCCGTTTCCAGATCGGTCACACGCTGGCGCAGTTCAGCCAAGTTACTCACCAACTGGGCTTTCGTCTTACGCAAATCGTTCATGCGCGATGCTCCGCTCCAGGCTTAAAATGCGACCTGCGCGACTCAGCGGCCGCGCAGGTTGAAGTTACAGGATGTGACTCAGAAACGCCTTGGTCCGATTGTGCTGTGGATGCTCAAAAACCTGATCGGGCGTGCCCTGCTCCACGATCTCGCCCTCGGCCATCAAGATCACGCGATGGGCGGCCGCGCGGGCAAAGCCCATCTCGTGCGAGACCACCACCATCGTCATGCCCTCTTTCGCCAGATCCATCATCACGTCGAGGACTTCCTTGATCATTTCGGGATCGAGCGCGCTGGTCGGTTCGTCGAACAGCATGATCTTGGGGTTCATCGCCAGCGCCCGCGCAATCGCCACGCGCTGCTGCTGTCCGCCCGACAGTTGCAGCGGATACACGTTGGCCTTTTCGGGAATGCCGACCTTGTCCAGCAATTCCAGCGCGATGCGATCACACTCGGCTTTGGTGCGCTTGCGGATCACGCGCTGCGCCAGGTTGATGTTGTCCAGCACGCTCATGTGCGAGAACAGATTGAACTGCTGAAAGACCATGCCAACTTCGGTACGAACGGCATTGATATTCGCCGCCGAATCGAGCGGGATGCCATCGACGACGATCTTGCCCTCCTCATACTCTTCCAACCGATTGATACACCGCAGCAACGTAGACTTACCGCTGCCCGACGGGCCGATGACCACTACGACTTCGCCGATATTCACATCCAGGCTGACGCCGCGCAACGCGTGCACCTGCCCAAAATACTTGTGGACGTTTTCAATGTGGATGATGGGTTCCATGTTGACTCTCCCCCTCCCCTGTCGATGTGTCTTAAGCGCAGCGGCATCGACGGGGAAGGGCTGGGGTGGGGGTTACCGTTCAATCTTCGTCTTGCGTTCCAGCCAGTTCACGATGCGCGCCGCAAACAGCGTCATGATCAAATACAACAGCGCGATCATGGCCCACGTTTCCAGCGGGATGAACGTCATCGACATGAACTCGCGCCCGCGCCGCGTCAGATCGGGCACGGCCACCACACTGACCAACGACGAGTCTTTGAGCAAGGTCACGAACTCATTGCCGATGGCGGGCAAAATCGTGCGGAAGGCCTGTGGCAGCACCACGTACCGCATCGATTGAAAGTACGTCAGCCCCAGGCTGCGCGCCGCTTCGGCCTGACCTTTGGGCACGCTCTGGATGCCCGCCCGCACCACTTCGGTCATGTACGCGCCGTAACCGATCGTGAGGCCGAGGATCGCCATCACGATCGGTTCTGCCCGATAGTTCGTCAGCGCCTCCGAGCCGATCGCCGCGCCGAAACTTTGAATCACCTGCGGCAAAGCGTAGTACCAGAACAACAACTGCACCAGCAAAGGAATGCCGCGAATGATCTCGACGTAGAGTGTGGTGAAGCCGCGCAAAAAGCGACTGCGTGAGATGCGGCCTAAACCGCCCAACAGGCCCACCAGCATCACCAGCACAAACGAGACGACCGTCACCAGCACCGTCACGCCAATGCCGTCACTGACGAACTCCACGATGCGGCGAAACGGATCGGGTACGAAGAGGATCAATAAGAGGCTTAGCCCCACGACACCCGCAACCAGCCCCCACCACGCATCGATCTTTTCCGACGGTTTTGCGCCGGGAATGCTGCCTAACACTTTTTCGGGCAAGCCGCCCGTCAATCTCGATTTGGGTTGCATATCGCCTCGCTACGTCGTCATTGTAAGAAGCGTCCTGAGCGGAGCGGCGGTTTTTGCCGCGCAGTCGAAGGATGCGACAGAGCAATGACGCAAGGTAAAAAGCGACCCGAAGGGCCTAAAACAACCCCTCGGGTCTGCACACGCCGTGACTTACTGCGCTGCCACGATCCACTTCTGAATCAGTTTATCCAGCGTGCCGTCGGCCTTGACCGCTGCGATGCCCTGATTGAGTTTCGTCACCAGGTCGGCTTTTTTGTTGCAGACCGCGATGCCGTAACTCTCGCTGGTGAACATCTCGCCGACGATCTTCAACTTGTCGGCATTCTTGCCCACATAACCCAGCGCCAGCGGATTGTCCGCAATGACGGCGTCGATCTGGCCGTTAATCAAGTCCTGGAAGGCGAGATCGAAGGAGTCGTAGGTCTTCAACTGCGCGCCCGCGATCTTCTGCACCTCGATCGCGCCGGTGGTGCCGATCTGCGAACCGACGGTCTTGCCGGACAAATTCGCCCGGCCTTGAATGTCGGCGTTGTCTTTCTTCACGACGACGACCTGACCCGCATCGAAGTACGGATCAGAGAACGACATCTGCTGCTTGCGCTCATCGGTGATGGTGATGGCCGCGATGCCGCCATCGTACTGGCACTGCGCGATACCGGCCAGCAGCGGGTCGAAGCCGACGTTGATGAACTCGATTTCGAGGCCCGCTTTCGCGGCCACGGCCTTCATCAGGTCCACATCGAAGCCGGTCAATTCCTTGGTCTTCTCGTCTACCAATTCAAACGGCGGGAAGGTCGCATCGGTGCCGATCTTGATCTTGGCCGCGCCCGCCGAACCGCCGCACGCCGACAACAACACACCTACCACCAACAAAGCGACTACCACAATTGAGAGGCGTTTCACTTTTCTTCTCCTGAGGATGTAGAGGTTTTGAACTGCTGAGGAACTGCCGTCGGTCAATCGAGCGTTGTTATACCTCCTTTGGAAGTCACCCCGCTCATTGCCCCGCACAATTGCGCTTGAATAGAGTAGCGATATTGTAGCACCAAACGCAGTAATGGATGTCACGCCGGGCCGCGACAATTGTCCCGTTTTCAGGGGGAAATCAAACGGCGAAGATGAGGTCGATCATCTCCGCCGGAAACAGTCGTTAACAGTCAGACTGCGCTTAAGCCAACCGCCGATAAAGTTCGGTGTTCTTGTCCAACACGCAATCAAGCGCCTGGCGAAAATCCTCAGTCGGACGGTCGAGCAGGTCTTCTAGACTCAATACTGTTTAGATAAGAAGTACTACCGCCTCGGCGAAAGACTTGGTCGGTTGTGGCCAGTGCCGATGGCGCTCGCGTTTCAACTTGAAGTTGGACATCTTACGTTTGACCACGCGCGGGTTGCAGCGGTGGTCGCGTT
>JACRBO010000293.1 GCA_016219235.1 Chloroflexota bacterium | reverse complement strand
CAGCCGCAGCGCTTCTTGCAGCGACACTTCGCCCGCGTTCTTGCGCTTCTCCCAGAACTTGATCGCCTGCTCGATCTGATCGGGCCGCAGTTCCACCCACTGCCCGCGAATCTGCACCAGCGGCACTTTCAACGCCGCAAGTTTCTCGAACTCTTCAGGCGACAGCGGCTCGTCGCCCAGCGCCAGCTGCCAATCGTATTCGAGAATCGAATCAAAGGAGATGCCGCCCACGCCGCCTTTGGTCGTCTGCGCTTTGGGCTTCAGGCTGACGCGCACGCCGAGTTTGCCGCCAAAGCCGGGGATCAGCACACCAAAACCGCTCGATTCCAGCAGCAGCGCGGTCTCGCGCATGAAAGTGTAGGCTTCCTGTACGTCGAGCGCGCAATCGGCAGGCCGCGCGGCGCGCAAACTCGTTTCGATGGGCGGATACAGTCGCGAGGCTTGCCCCAGCCCGGCGAGCAACCGTTCTTGTGGCGCATCGAATTTGCGATTGAGGAACTTCAGCGTGCTGCCGCGCTCGCGCCACACCGCTTCGGCGGGCACCAGCAAACTGGGATCGTCGGTAGCCTGCAAGAAATAGTGCAGTGACCAATCGCGCTGTTTCGGCGACGGCGCGACGATGTCGGTGCCTTCTACCGTTGCGGGGGGATCAAGCCGGAAACACAGGCGAAACGTGTCATCGGTCGCGCCGGGTGCGGCTTCCACCCAGCCGCTGTATTGTTCATAGAAGTTGCTCAGAGCCAGCACTGAGCCTTCGACCACGGGGCTGCGATCGTTCAGTGCTTCCAGCCACGCGCCCGCGATCGTTTCTTTGCGTTTGGGATCGTACTTGCCGATGACGCTGTGCCAGCGGGCAAACGCATCAATGGTCATGGCAAAGAAATTATCAAGCAGCGCGCGCGGCGCAGGAACGTCACTCAATTTCGGTTTGGGATCGCGCGTGATCGCGCGCGCTAACGGCGGCAGCGCCGCCACCAACCGATCGATCCGCGCGCGATCCGACGAATCGAACTGCGGCTGCCACACGCCCAGATAACGCACGCCTTCTTCCAGCAACACCGGGCGGAAGCGCTGCTGTGTGATGATCTCCAGCGCCAGCTTGCCCGCGAACTGCCACCAGCGCAAATCCGCGCCGACTTTGATGCCCATCGGCAAGTCTTCGTCGGCGGGCAACGTCACGAGCAAATCAAACACGTCTTGCGGCGGCACACTCAACGCCTCGACGCGCCACGCGGCTAACTTGATGCTGCGCGCGGCGCGATCTTCGTCAACGATCAGGATCGGCAGGGACGCTTGAGGTCGATCGGCCTGCGAGGGCAGCCACACGATCGCGTCGGCATCCTTCGCCGAGCCGCGCACCAGCACATCGGCGGCGGGCAGCGCATCGAGCAGTGTGCGGCGCAGCGACTTAATCGCCGCGGCGAAGGGATGGGGGCGCGGTGCGGAACGCGGCGCAGATCGAGCCGATCGCAGGGCCTTGCGCAACGGCTTTTCTGGCGGCGCATAGTCGCTGGTCTCGGCCCAGACCATGAAGCCACGCTCTTTATCGTGATAGGTGCTGCTGATCCACGCGCCATGCAGAACGTAGAAAGTCACGTTTTTACCTTCAGCGGGAAGAATAGGACATACATTATCCCACAGTTGAGCGGTGCGGGAAAAGTGCTATACTCTGGCCGCGATTCTTAGTGTGTCATTCCGAAGGAGCGCCTTTGGCGACTGAGGAATCTCTGGCGGGGCAGAGATTCCTCGTCGCACACAACGCTCCTGCTCAGAAACTTAGCAGAGGCGGCTCCCACGCCGCCGGGTACGCGGGCATGGGTGCCCGCTCTGCTAAGTTTTATTCTCACGCATCCCGCTTGAGGGATGGGCATCTCGGAATGACACTTTCTCTCATAGGAAAATCATTGCCATCAAGGATATGCATTCAATGAACACTACGATCCAGACCCTGCTCAACCGCAAATCGATCCGCGAATACGAACCCCGCCCGCTCGAGCCGGAGGTCAAACGCGACATCCTTGCGGCCACACTGCGCGCCCCCACCGCCGGCAACCTGATGTTGTATTCCATCATCGACATCACCGATCAGGCCATCAAAGACGCGCTGGCCGAATCGTGTGATCATCAACCGTTCATCGCCACCGCGCCGATGCTGTGGCTGTTCGTAGCCGACTATCAACGCTGGTGGGACTATTTCCGCGCGTCAGACACGGACAAGATCTGTCGGCAACGCGGCATCACGCCGCGCCAATTGCAAGAGGGCGACCTGCTGCTGGCCGCCTGCGACACCGTGATCGCCGCGCAGACCGCGGTGGTGGCCGCAGAATCACTGGGCGTCGGCTCATGCTACATCGGCGATATTCTGGAGAAGTATGAATTTCACTGCGAGCTCTTCAACCTGCCGGACTACGCCCTGCCGATCGCGCTGATCTGTTTCGGCTATGCCACGCCCGAACAACAGGCGCGCGTGCAGACCTCGCGTTTCGATCCGCGCTTCGTCGTCTTCGAGAACTGCTATCAACGCCTCAGCGCCGCCGACTTCGATGAGATGTATCGCCATCAACAGGCGCAATGGATGAGCCGCAAAAACAAGCCCGCCGACATCGAAAATTTCGGGCAAGCCGTGTACTTTCGGAAGTTTGCGGCCGACTATTCGATCGAGATGAGCCGCTCCGTCCGCGCGATGTTGAGCGCGTGGCTAGGCAATCCACCGCGCCCGATCGGCGATCTCACCCCAACGATCAACGCGATCACCCCACCACAAAGCTGACACCACTATCCGCTGGAAGTACTTCACAAGTCAGGCAATTCTTTGGCCCGGGAGGATAATGGGGCCGCATTGACAGACACCGCCGCAGCACCGGCTGAGGGGCGCACGTCTGCCAACCGGTTTCAGTCCACAAGGAGTTAGCCGTGCCCGATCTATCGGTAGTCCTCATTGCGCTGTTGGGTTTAGTGTTGCTGTTGTTTGTCCTGTCGGGGATTCGCTTCATCCCCAACAACCGCATCGGCATTGTCGAGAAGCGCTTCAGCTTCACCAAAGGCTCGGTCAAATCCGGCTTCATCGCCCTCAACGGCGAAGCGGGTTATCAGCCCCGGGTGCTGCGCGGCGGGCTGCACTATCTGATCCCGCTGCAATACAGCATCCACGTTATGCCGCTGGTCACCATCACGCAGGGCAAGATCGGCTATGTCTTTGCGCGCGACGGTCGGCCGCTTGAGCCGACGCAAGTGCTGGCGTCGAACGCGATCGTCTCGGACTTTCAGGACGCGGAAAGCTTCTTGCGGAAGGTAGGCCAACGCGGCCCGCAGCGCCGCATCCTGCGCGAAGGCACGTACGCCATCAACCTGGTGCAGTTCGTCGTCATCACCGAAGAGAAGGTGTACTCGCTGACGTTGGGCAAAGACGACGCGGCCATCATCCTGCAAATGGCGAAATTCATCGCCGACCGCGGCGGCTTCCGGCCGGTCGTGATCAAAGACACCGACGACTCCGTGGGCATTGTGACGGTGCACGATGGCATCTCGCTGGGGCAGGATCAGATCATCGCGCCGACCGTCGGCGACGATCCGGCCGAGGCTTATACCTATCACAACAAGTTCCAGGACCCCGATCGGTTCTTGCAGGCCGGCGGTTATCGTGGCCGCCAACTGCAGGTGCTGGTCGAAGGCACGTACTACATCAACCGGCTATTTGCCACCGTCGAACTGATCCCGAAAACGATCATCGACGTGGGCAGCGTGGGTGTGGTCGTATCATACACCGGCGATACCGGCGCAGACCTGTCGGGCGTCGAATATCGTCACGGCGAAATGGTCGAGAAAAACAAGCGCGGCGTGTGGAACGTGCCGCTGCTGCCGGGCAAGTATGCGTTCAACACCTACGCCGGTAAGGTTATCGTCGTGCCGACGACGAACATCATCTTGAAGTGGATCCACAATCAAGTGGGCGCGCACCGCTTCGACGAGAATCTGGCCGAGGTTTCGCTGATCACTAAAGACCTCGATAGTTGTGTTTTGGCCTTTTGGGCTTGCGTGTGATACTGTTGACGCCATCTTATCCAACTGGATTGACTGAGCCGATGCAACTACCCATTGTTTCGCCTGCGCCACTGGTCGTGACCCACGCGCTGGTTTTTCGTGATCTGTTCGAGAACCGGCGTCAGTTTCAGCATTTTCAGAACTATCTGACGGGCCTGATGGTGTTGCCCAACAAGAGTTTGGCGAACATCAGTCGGTGCCTCCTGACCAGTGCGGACAAAACGAATGTCTCGCGGTTCTTCTCGCAGGCACCCTGGGTGCGCGCGTTGATCAATGATCGACGGTTAGGCTATCTCCTGATCCCGACCAAACGCCTGCGCTTGCCGAAAAACCAATCGATCTTCATTCTGGACGACACCTTGTGTGAACATGTCGGCAGTTTGTTTGACTATATCGACCGCCATTACAACCATGGGGAGGACACCTTTCCGCTGGCCCATAATCCGGTGACCAGTCACTACGTGAGTGGGCCGGTGCGGTTTCCGGTCGAACTGCGCCTCTATCGGCGCTACGAAGAACTCACGCAGTGGGAAACGTTTGTCCACCAGCACTTTCCCGATCGTGAGATTCCCCGGAAGAAAAAGGAGCGCGCCCAGTTCCACAAAGAAGTCGATCCCGTGTTGCTGGCTGATCCCGCCTTTCAAGCGGTGCATCAACAGTTTCGCACCAAGATCGACCTCGCCATTGACTTGCTGCTCAGCGCCATTCAGCATAAATTGCCCTTCAGCGTGGTCTTATTTGATAGTTGGTATCTGGCCGAAGACTTTGTGAAGGTGCTGCACCGCCGCAAGAAAGACTGGATCAGCATCCTGAAAAAGAACCGCAACTTGGAAACCAACAGTTTTACCTTGAAGGATGCGGCTGGCAAACGGATCACGCTGGCCGGCCCTCATATCAAAGTCGAAGACTTGGTGCCGCTGATTCCCGCTAGCGCCTATCGTCCCGTCACCGTGGACGACAAGACCTATTGGACTTTCACCCTGGCGGTGCGCATTCCCGGCCTGGGCAAAGTCCGACTGGTGATCAGTTTCGAACACGCCGACCTGACCGGCACTTATGCGGTCTTGGTGACCAACCGCACGGATTGGAGTGCTTACCGGATTATCGCCACGTATTTGCAACGCTGGCCGATCGAGACCTTTTATCAAGATGGTAAAGAGCATCTGGGTTTGGACGAGTATCGCATGCGCGACGCTGAAGCCATTCAAAAACATTGGTGTCTGGTGTTCGTGGCCTACTCTCTCTTGCACCTGGATTGCTTGCCACCCTCATTGAAACACGGTCGCTTACCCCTCAAAACCATCGGAGAAGCCTGTCGGCAACAAGCGCAAGCCTTGATCGAGGCGCTCATCCTGCACGCGCATGACCGGCTTCAGCATGGTCAGCAAGCCCAAGACGTTTTTGCCCAATTGTTTGCCAAGCAACAAAGGCTGGCTCCCGCATGACGATTCGCTTGCTATTCGGCAAAACACAACTATCGAGT
>JACRBO010000292.1 GCA_016219235.1 Chloroflexota bacterium | reverse complement strand
CGCGTGTGATTGTAGTGCCGACCGCCGCCGGGAGTGATTATCCCGAAGCGGCGGCCCGCAACGGTGTCGCGTGGTTTCGCAAGTTAGGCGCACGCGCCGACGCGGCCATGACGGTTGATGCGGCCTCGGCGAATGACGATAGCGTTGTCGCCAAAATCGAGACCGCGACGCTGATCTATTTTCCGGGTGGCGATCCGGTCTTCCTGGTCAACGCTTTGCGCGGTTCAAAAACGTGGGCGGCCATTCTCGCTGCGCGTGAGCGCGGCGTGATGCTCGGCGGAGCCAGCGCCGGGGCGATGGCGTTTGGATCGAAGATGTGGAATCCGCATACCGGCGGCTTGACTGACGGATTGGGCTTGGTCCCGATCGTGACGCTGCCGCACTTTAGGGCCGCCTCGATCGATCGGGCTAAAGTGCTGCGCCAACAACTTGATCGGGCCACACGCCTCTTCGGCATCGCCGAGCGCACATCGGCCATTTGGAATGGCGCGCAATGGACGTGCTGGGGGCCGGGCGAAGTGGTGGAGTTTACGCTGGATGGCTCGCTGACTTATCAATCGGGAGAAGCCTTCGCATGACAAGGTGAAGAGGTGAACGGGTGACAAGGTGATTTAGCCAACAGATCATCTTGTCACCCCTTCACCTTGTCATCTTGTCAGGGCACAACAACATGCCTGACAAGATCAATGTATTGCACTTCGCCGACATTCACATCGGCATGGAAAACTACGGCCACATCGATTCGAACACCGGCATCAATAGCCGCGTGCTCGATTTTTTGCGCCGCTTCGACGAAGTGATCGACTATGGCCTGAGCCACGACGTCGATCTGGTTATCTTCGCGGGCGACGCCTTCAAGACGCGCGACCCCAGCCCCACTTTGCAGCGCGAGTTTGCCCGCCGCGTGAAACGCATCGTGGATGCGGCTGTGCCCATCGTGATGCTGGTGGGCAATCACGATCTGCCCGCGATGGAGAAGAAGGCCAGCAGCATCGACATTTATCGCACGCTGGGTGTGCCGAATGTGATCGTGGGCTGGGAAGAGGCGTTGCACGTCGTCGAGACGAAGCGCGGCAAGGTACAGGTGGCTACCGCGCCGTATCCGATGCGCAATCGCCTGATGGCGCAGCCTGAGCACAAAGGCAAATCGATCGAAGAACTGGACAAGTCGCTGCAAGACATCGTCGGCGATAACATCCGCGCGCTGGCGGAACAACTTGATCCGACGCTGCCCGCCGTCTTGACCGGCCATTTCACCGTCTCTGGCGCAGTCTACGGTTCAGAACGCAGCGTGATGATCGGGCGTGATGTGGCCGTGTTGAAGAGCGTGCTGAGCGATGGCCCGTGGGATTACGTGGCGCTCGGCCATATCCACAAACATCAGGATTTGAACGAAGGCCGCTATCCGTCGATGGTGTATCCGGGTAGTCTGGAGCGCATTGACTTTGGCGAAGAGAAAGAGGCCAAGGGCTTCTGTTGGGTCGAGCTGGACAAAGGCACAACGACGTGGCGTTTTGTACCGGTGAAGGCGCGGCCTTTCCTGACGATCAGCCTCGATGTGCGCGAAGAAGACGATCCGACGATGGCGGTGCAAGCGGCAGTGGCCCAGCATGACGTGACGGATGCCATCGTGCGCGTCAACGTGCGACTGCGCCCAGAACAGGACGCCAGCCTGCGCGAGAAAGACATCCGCGCTGCGTTGCGTGACGCGGACTTCGTCGCCGCCGTTAATCGCCAGGCCGATCGCGACGTGCGTGAAAGACTCGGCGGCCTCTCGCCGGAAGGCATGACGCCGAAAGAACTGCTGCACAAATACCTGTTCGCCAAGAATGTCGATGAAGATCGAATTGACCTGTTAATGAGACATGCCGATAGCATCCTCGAAATGACAAATGACTAATGTCAAATGACAAACTGCCCTACGGAGGATCAACATGGTGCAACGGTCTCCAACCGACATTCAGAAACGAACTTTTGATTTCGGCGTGCGAGTAATTCGGTTGGTTGACAAGTTGCCGCGAACACTGGCGGCCACAGAGATTGGCAAGCAACTGTTACGCTCAGGCACTTCTGTAGGCGCAAATGTGCAAGAGGCCGACGCGGCTGAATCTCGAAGCGATTTCATTCACAAGATGAGCATCGCGCTGAAGGAGGCGCGAGAAAGCCGCTACTGGCTGAGCCTCATCGATACGGCCATCGTGCAAAACACGGACGAAGTCAAAGCCCTGATTCAAGAATCAACTGAACTGACCAAGATTCTCTTTACCATTATTGCCAATGCCCGCAAGGCGCGGCGCTGATTTGTCATTTATCATTTGTCATTGTTCATTGCTATGATCCCTCTCTATCTCAAACTCACCAACTTCATGCCCTACCGCGACGCCGAGATCGACTTCAGCGGCATTCACATCGGCTGTCTGACGGGCGACAACGGCGCGGGCAAATCGTCCATTCTCGATGCCATCACGTGGGCGGTCTGGGGCCGCGCCCGCTCGAAACGCGATGACGACCTGGTGCATCAAGGCCAGACCGATATGCAGATTGACTTCACGTTTGCGCTGGGCGGCAACGCCTATCGCATCATCCGCGCGCGCAAAGCCGGCAAAAAGAGCGGCGCGGGCGCGCTCGATTTTCAAGTGGCAATGAACCCCCACCCCGGCCCTCCCCCGTCCCGCGAAATGCCGCGGGACAGTGGAGGGAATATGCTCCCTTCCCCTGTCGGTGTTTTGTCCGACGGGGGAAGGGCCGGGGATGGGGGCTGGCGCACCATCGCCGAACCACAGATGAACGCCACGCAGCAAAAGATCATCGACACGCTGCGACTGGACTACGACACCTTCATCAATTCCGCCTTTCTGCTGCAAGGCCACGCCGACGAATTCACCGTCAAGACGCCCACCGAACGCAAGCGCGTGCTGGCCGATATTCTGGGCCTGGATATTTGGGATGACTACGAATCTCTCGCCAAAGAGAAATTGACGGCCATTGATAATGAACTGCGCCTGATCGATCTGCGCCTTAACGAGATCGACGAAGAGATCAAGCGCAAGCCGCAGTTCGAGGCCGAGGTCGCCGCCGCGCAAAAGGCCGTCATCGAGTTGGGTGACCAGTTGCGCGAGGTGGAAGAGAAATATCGACAGGCGCAGGAAGCCCAGCGGGCGCTGGGCGCACTCGATGCGCAGCTGATCGATCTGGCGAAACGCATCACTCAGGCCGAACGCGAGTTGGCCTCGGTGGAACGCGACCTCGCGACGGCGCGCCTCAAAGCCGACGACGCGCCGCTGCTGAAAGAATTGGCCGACACCCAGCAGAAACTCGAAGCGCTGACGCAGCGCGAACCGGTGCGCGATCAACTGCGCCAGCAAAAATCGACGCTGCAAGAAGAAGCGGCGACGCTCAAGGGACAGAATAATCAACTGGGGCCGGAAACCGAACCGCTGAAGGCACGGATTGTTTTGCTGGAAGCCTCGACTGACCCGCAATGCCCGACGTGCGGCCAGCCGTTGACGGTCGAACATCGGCAGCAGGTAGTGGCTGATCTGCAAGCGGAAGTGCAGTCGCGGCGTAATTTGTATGTGTCCAATAACGCGCGGCTGAAGGCCATTCAAACCGAAGTGGCGACGGTGGACGCGAATCTCTCCAAAGTGGAAACGGAACTGCGCGGCATGCCAACCTTGACGCGCCGCGAGGCGGAGTTGAAAGCCGCCATCGAAGCCGCGCGGGAAGCCGCCCGATCGATCGAGAATCTGGCGCAGCGCCGATCGGACTGGCAGAGCACGCTGGCGGTGGATCGTCAGAATCAAGCCGACATCG
>JACRBO010000291.1 GCA_016219235.1 Chloroflexota bacterium | reverse complement strand
TGCAATCAAGTTGTTGACGCCCCCATCCAGAATGTAAACGTTGGTCACGGCGTTGGCAACCAGTTTCTTCCACGCATCGGTCGCCGCCGCTTCGTCGTTGCTCATCACCACGTAGATGGTGTGCGGCGTGTACTTCGCCAGCAATTTGGGCACGACGCTTTCAACCTGCGGCAGCGGCACGTTCAACGCGTTGTTGATGTGGTACAGGTTGTAGTCCGCTTCCGATCGCACATCGATCAACACCGTGACGAGTTTGTTGTCATACATCGTGGTGTAGAGTTCGGCCGGTGAGATTTGCACCTGCCGATCGGCTAACGCCACTTCTTTGACCGGGGCGACCTTCGTCCACTTCTGGTCGGTGGTCGGCGTGCCGATGACGATGGTGACGACGGCGACGGCCAGCAAGGCGGCGGCCAAGCCGTAGCGCCACTTAGGCTCTTTCTTCAGGTCGCGCTTGCCCACGTATTTCTCCAGTTGTTCCCCGCCCCAGAACATGAAGAGGGCCATCAACACCACCAGCGTCACGACGACGCCCGCCGGCAGCCCCAGCCAGTCCATCAGCGTGAAGCGGCCCAGATAACCGCCGGTCTGCCACCAATTGTCGAAGAACTTCTCCACTTCGCCAAAGACGAAGATGCCGCTCAACACGCCGCCGACGAAGAACATGCCATCGATCTTGCCGGTGGCGGCGGCGGCCAGCGAGGTGCCGGGGCAGAAGCCGCCGATGATGAAGCCCACGCCCATGATCAGGCCGCCGACGATGCCGGAGCCGAGGTAGGTGGGGTTGACCCACACCAGGTTGTAATCCAGTACGCCCAGGCCGATCATGGTGAACATCAGCACCATCGCCGTGACGATCGCGCCGAACATGACCTTGAGCACGGTCAGATCGCGGAAGTAAAACTGCGCGGCCAGTTTGGTGGAATTGCCGAAGCCGGAGAGTTCCAGAATGTAGCCAAACGCGATGCCGATGGCGAGGAAGATGAGATACGTCACCGGGTTATCGGCGCTGGTTGCTTGCAGAGCAGGTAATGGGAATGGATACATGGATGCGCCTCCTGATTAAAGCCACAACTTGCGGACGAAGTACGCTACGGCGTACGCGCCGGCAAACACACACAGCATAAACGCCCACGCCCCAACCGATAGGGTCGCGCCGCCCGACAGCGCCAGACCGGACGTGCAGCCGCGCGCCATCCGCGCGCCAAAGCCCATGATCGCGCCGCCGATGAAGGCCGTGGCCCAGCGCGTGCGCGTCGAAATGTGCGGCCCTTTCTTCGTCTCGAACTTGAAGCGGCCGTTGAGCCAGCCGGATGCAAAGCCGCCGACGATCGCGCCGATGACGACCATCACGACCCAGTCATCCAGCGGATTCTTATCGCCGCCGGCCATCTTCAGCAGATAAGGCGTCGTATCGACGTGCTGCGGCGACACGATGTCTTGCACCTGCACGACGAAGCGGTTCAGGCCGCCCGACGCGCCCAACCCGTTGCCGGTCAGGAAGAAGGCCAGAAAGAGCAATATGCCCAACAGCAGGCCGCCCAGATACGGGTGGATGTACGGTTTTTCCGGGCGATGGAACATCGCCATGAAGCTTTTCGGTTTTGGTTGAGGTTTTATCGCGACTGCCATACTCTCATCTCCTCGTGATGTTTACTATGGACACAGATTTCACAGATAGACACAGATTTCTTCTCCCCCTCTCCTGAAATCGTGCTGTTGATTTCAGGAGAGGGCGCGCGCAAGCGCGTGGGGTGAGGCTTACACTGACGGCGCGGATTCAGCGGGCGCGTCGGCCGGCGGCTCGATCGGTTCGTCGTGCCCGCCGTGTGCTTCGATGTCTTCCCAGCCGGTGACCATGCCGCGGATCGCTTCCAGCGGCGTTGCGCCGGTGGTAGTCAGGTAAACGTGAGCCACGACAAACGCGGCCAACAGCCATGCCACCAGACTATGGAACGGGGCCAGCACCGGCAGGCCACCCAACAGGTTCGCCGCATCCGGCCACTGCTGCGCGCCCCACATCAGCGCGCCGGTGATGATCTGCAAGGGCAGCAGCACGTTGAGCAAGCCAAAGTACGTGGCCTGTTGTAAAGGATTCATCTTCCGGTCACGGCGTTTCTCAAACGGATGGGCTTCGCCCTTGAAGATGCCGCGCAAATAGTACCGGGCCTGCACGATCGCGTCGTCGAAGAAGCCGATCGGGCGCGGAATGTACTGCCGGATTTCGCCGTTGGTCACGTGCCAGAACAGCGACAGCGCCGCGTTGAAGATCAAGATCACCGCCAGGATGTTGTGCAGCGTCACCACACCGCGGAAGGCGAACAGGCCAAAGATGTCGGGCCGGTGGATGATCAACCCGGTGAACAGCAGCAACACAATCGTGACCGTTTGCAGCCAGTGCCAGAAACGTTCGTAGCCGGCATACATGTACACGGGCTGCGTGCGAGGCTTGCCTTTACGATTGCGCTTGCCCGCCAGATAGCGCAGCGTCGCGTGGCTGCTAACCCCGGCCAGCACACCCACGAAGGCCAGCGCGCCCAGCAGATCGATCACGAAGACGCGATCGCGGCCGAAGACGTAGACGCCGTCGCCGGTGGTGGCGGGCGTGTACGTCAACGCGCCGCTGCTGTCTTTATCTAATGACCCTGTATTTTTCACATTGGTGTCTGTGACGAATTGCGGTACAACGCCGCCGGGCAAATACGCCGCCAGCGTCATCGCCGCGCCCACGCGCGAGTTATCGCTGTGGCAGGTGGCACAGTCGCTGATGGTGTTCTCACCGCGCACGACGTTGTGATTGATGCTGTACGGCTGCACCTGACCCACGATGCGGGGCTTCTGCAACCCGATCGCGCTGAGGCGGCCCGCGATAAAGGCTTGTTTTTCAGGGGTATCGAGGCGCAGCTCGGTCGTTTGCAGGGCGCCATCGTTGTTGGCGTCGAAGGCTTTGATCACATCCGGCGTGTACTGGCCGTTTTGCAGATAAGCCGCCTGCAGATCGATTTGTCGCACGGGGCGTTGATTGCCCTTCGCATCATCGTAGACCCAGAACCACGACGAGACGAGATTGTAGGTCGAGAGCGACGTGTGCCCATCGACGTTGGTGCGCTTGAGGAAGACGGGACTGAAGCCCGTGATCAGATCATTCTGGCTGTTGCCCGTGCCTTCCACGCCGCGGCATTGGCTGATGGCTTCACCCGCGGGCGTAATCACC
>JACRBO010000284.1 GCA_016219235.1 Chloroflexota bacterium | reverse complement strand
TAAGCTGCCTGGGCGTCTGCGCGGTGGGGCCGGTGCTCGTCATCGACGACGACATGTACGGCAACGTCGAGCCGGAGCAGCTGTCCGACATTTTGGCGCAATACGACTAGAGGTTGGAAATTGGAAGTTAGAGGTTGGAAATTGGAGATTGGAAGTTAACGTGATTCCAATTGAACTGAGCGCCTCCAACTTCTAACCTCCATCCTCCAACTTCCAGATCAGAGGCAAACATGAAAACGATCCGATCAATGGTGCTGGTCTCAAGTGATCCGGTTTCGATGGACCGGGGCGCCGAAGAAGTCTATCGGCGGTTGATGATCGAAGTCGAAGCGTTCGGTCTGCAAGACGAAATCTCCGTGATGATGGTGGGCGATCTGGGCCGCCACGACGCGCTGCCACTGGTGATCGTCTATCCCGAAGCCGTGATCTACGGCCCCGTCAAACCGATCGACGTGCATCACCTCGTCGAAGAGCATCTCTACAAGGGCCGCGTCGTCGTCGATTTGCAGGCGGCCAAACGCGAGTTGAGCGGTCGCATCGCGTGGCTCAATGCGCGCAAGGGCACGTTGCCCGCCGAACAGCGCATCGTGTTGGAGCGCGCGGGCCTGATCGATCCCGAGAGCATCGAAGACTACATCACGCACGACGGTTATCAGGCGTTGGGCAAGGCGTTGACCGAGATGACGCCGGCGGCCGTGATTGCCGAGATCGAACGATCGGGTTTGCAGGGGCGCGGCGGCGCGGGTTTCCCGGCAGGCTTGAAGTGGAAGTTCGTCAGCAAGGCCGTCGGCGCGAAGAAGTACGTCATCTGCAATGCCGACGAAAGCGAACCCGGCACCTTCAAAGATCGATTGGTGCTGGAAGGTGACCCGCACAGCATCGTCGAGGCGCTGGCGATTGCGGCGTATGCCGTGGGCGCGGACGAAGGCTACATTTACGTGCGCGGCGAATATCAACTGGCGCAGACGCGCTTGCAGCACGCGATTGAGCAGGCGCGCGAGATGAATTTGCTGGGCAAAAATATTTTCGGCACGGACTTCAACTTCGATCTGCACGTACACTCCGGCGCGGGCGCGTACATCTGCGGCGAAGAGACCGCGCTGATCGAATCGATCGAAGGCAAGCGCGGCGAACCGCGCGCGCGGCCGCCGTATCCCACGACGCACGGCCTGTGGGGCAAACCCACGCTCGTCAACAACGTCGAGACGCTGGCCAATGTGGGCGCGATTATTCGGCAGGGCGCGGACTGGTATCGCAAGTTCGGCACGCCCAAGAGTCCCGGCACCAAGGTCTACACGATTCTGGGTAACGTCAATGTGACCGGCGTCATCGAAGTGCCGATGGGCATCACGCTGCGCGAAGTCATCGCCATTTACGGCAAGGGCCTGAAGAACGGCGCGCAGTTCAAACTGGCGCAGACCGGCGGCTCCAGCGGCTCGATCATTCCATCGACGCTGCAAGACACGCCGATGGATTTTGAATCGTTCCAGAAGGCGGGCGTGTCGCTGGGTTCGGGCGCGCTGCTGGTGTGCGACGAAGACACCTGCGTGATCGATCTGGCGAAAGTGCTGATGAATTTCTTCAAGAACGAGAGCTGCGGCAAGTGCACGCCGTGCCGCATCGGCACCTATCAGGCGTATCAACTGCTCGATAAGATTTCGCAGGGCGACGGCACGCAAGACGATCTGGCGCGGCTGCAACTGCTGGCCGATTCGCTGACGACGCTGTCGAACTGCGGGCTGGGCCAGACGGCGTCCGTGCCCATCCGCGATGTGCTCAAGCACTTCCATGCCGAAGTGGACGCGCACATCAACTTGAAAGTGTGCCCGGCGGGTGTCTGCCCGATGCACGTCGAAGAGGCCGTTGTTGCTTAAGTGATTAGGACACAGATAAACACAGATTCCACAGATTATTCTTGATCTGTGTTCATCTGTGAAATCTGTGTACGAAAGAAACCAAACACCATAACAGGTGGGAGCATAAGTAGATGATCAAACTAACGATTGATGGTCAAACCGTAGAAGTGCCGGAAGGGACAACCGTCCTGAAGGCCGCCCGGCAGATGGGCATCGAAATTCCGACGTTGTGCGATCACCCGCAGTTGACGCCGTATGGCGGCTGCCGCCTGTGCATCGTGGAGATCGACGGCTTCCGCGTGCCGCAGACCTCGTGCACCATTCCGTGCAGCAACAACATGAACATTCGCACGCAGACGCCCGCGCTGAACAAATCGCGCGAGTTCATCCTGTCGATGCTGTTCAGCGAGCGCAATCACTTCTGCCCCTTCTGCCAGGTCAGCGGCGGCGATTGCGAACTGCAAAACGCGGCCTACGATCAGGCGATGACGCACTGGCCGTTCCAGCCCGCGTGGAAGACCTTCCCGGTCGATGCCTCGCATCCGTACTACGTGCTCGACAACAACCGCTGCATTTTGTGCCGCCGTTGTGTGCGCGCCTGCGGTGAGTTGGTGGGCAACTTTACGCTGGGCATGGAAGAGCGCGGCACCGACACCATGCTCGTCGCCGATGTGGGCGTGCCCCTCAACCTCAGCACCTGCATCCAGTGCGGCACGTGCGTGCAGGTCTGCCCGACCGGCGCGTTGATCGATCGGCAGTCGGCCTATCAGGGCCTCGACGACAAGACCACGCGCACACCCTCCGTCTGCCAGCAATGCAGCGTGGGTTGCAGCGTGGAAGTGGTCACGCGCGATAACCGCCTCGTCCACATCGACGGCGATTGGGCCGGCGCGGTGAACGGCGGCGTGTTGTGCAAGGCCGGTCGCTATCAACCGATCGAAGAGAAGCGGACGCGCGTTACGCAGCCGCAGATCAAGCGCAATGGCAAACTCGAAAATGCGTCGTGGGATGAAGCGATCGAGTTCGTGGCCGATCGCGTGAAGTCCCTCAACGGACAGGGCGATCACGGCCTTGCGGCTTTAGCCTCCACCCGATTGTCCGTCGAAGCCCTCTCGGCCTTCAAGCAACTCTTCGCCGACGGCCTCCATAGCGATCTCGTGACAGCCGTGGAAGAAGGTCTGCCTACGGCGCGCGCCGCGGCCTATGCCGATCAAGCCGGGCCGTTCGAAGCCAAGCTTGACGCGCTCAAGACCGCCGACTGTGTCATCGCCATCGGCGTTAACCTCGCGCACAGCCATCAAGTGGCAGGCTTCTTCGTCAAGCGCAACCATCCCAAGGGCAGCAAGTTGATCGTGATCGATCCCGGCGAGAACGAGTTGGATGCGCTGGCGGATGTCAGCATCAAGACGAATGACCTCGAGGCGTTGAACGGCCTCATCGCCAAAGCGCCGCAATTTGCCGAAGCCGCCGAACTGATCGGCGCGGCGCAGCAGATCGTGATCGTGTACGGCAAGGGCGTTGCGGCCTACAGCGAACCGATCGTGTTTGCGAAGCTGATCGAGCTGGCAAAATCGATCGGGGCACAGCTGATCGGCGTGAAGGGCGAAGCCAACAGTTTCGCCGCGGCGCAGCTCAAACTCGATCGACCCTTCGCGCTGAACGGCCATCAAGCCGTGTACGTGGCGATGGGCGACGACTTCGTGACCGAGCGGCTGATGAAGCGTTTGGAGAAAGCGCAGGCGCAAGCGCCCTTTATCGTGGCGCAGGCCAGCTACGCGTCGCAGCTGACCGATTGCGCGGACGTGGTGCTGCCCGTGGAAATGTGGGCGGAGCAGGACGGCCACTTCGTGAATTTGGAAGGGCGCGTGCAGGCGGCGCACAAAGCGCTGACCGCGCCGGGCGAAGTGAAGTCCAACGTCGATGTGCTGCGCGCGGTGGCGGTGCAGTTGGGTCTGGACACGAGCAACGATTGGCAGGCGGCCTTGAAGCAGCGCGTGCCGGTGATCAATATCGAATAGTCATTGCGAGGAGCGCAGTTTGTGACGAAGCAATCTCATCTTCGACAGGTAGGAGATTGCGCGGCTTGCAAGCCGCCGCAAACAGCGCTCGCAATGACAAGAAGAGGCAAAAACATGGCAAAACCAAAGATTTCTTCGGACTGGATGGCGGGCTGCGCGGGTTGTCACATGTCGCTGTTGGACATCGACGAACGCATCGTGCAGATTGCGGAACTGGCGGACATCCGCTCGACGCCGATCACGGACTTGAAAGAACCGGACGAAAGCGGCGTGGATGTAGGCATCCTCGAAGGCGGTATCAACAACAGCGCCAATGAAGAAGTGGCCCTCAAGATGCGCAAGCGCAGCAAGATTTTGGTGGCGCTGGGCGACTGTGCGGTGTTTGGCGGCGTGCCCGCGTTGCGCAACTTCTGCGGCATTCAAGAAGCCCTGCAGCGCGCGTATGTGGATGCGGAAAGCGTCGATGAGAGCGGCAAGATTCCCAGCGATCCGGAACTGGCGACGATGACCAAGGTGCGCGCGCTCAGCGAAGTGGTGCCGGTGGATATATTTGTGCCCGGCTGCCCGCCCGACGCGGATGTGATTTTCGAGGCGCTGGCTGCACTGGCGACAGGCCGCAAGCCGGAATTGAAAGACGAGTTGTTGCACTGGCACTAAACGTGATGCAAGAGGCAAGATGCAAGAGGCAAGAGTGCGCATCCTGCATCGTGCATCCTGCATCCTGTATCGTGCGCCACATGATTGGAGACAGTCGACATGACCCAAAAAATTACCATTGAACCCGTAACCCGCATCGAAGGTCACGCCAAAGTGACGATCCGCATGAACGACGATGGCACCGTCGAGCATGCTTACCTGCACATCAACGAATTCCGCGGCTTCGAGAAGTTCTGCGAAGGCCGTTTGGCGTTTGAAATGCCACAGATCACGCCGCGCATTTGCGGCATCTGTCCCGTGAGCCATCACCTGGCCGCGGCCAAAGCCAACGACGATCTGTTCGGTGCGCCGCCGCCGCGCCCCGCCAATTTGCTGCGCGAACTGATGCACATGGGCCAGATCGTGCAGAGCCACGGCATGCACTTCTTCGAACTGGCCGGGCCGGATCTGCTGCTGGGCTTCGATGCGCCCGCTGCGACGCGCAACGTCATCGGCCTCATCGGCGCGGACCCGGCGCTGGCGCTGAAGGCCGTGGGCCTGCGCAAGTTCGGGCAGGAGATCATCCGCACGCTGGGCGGCCGCAAGATCCATCCGACCTTCGCGGTCACGGGCGGCGTCAACAAGTCGCTGAAGGCCGAAGAACGTGATTCGATCCTCAAGGGCATCGACGACGCCATCGCGGCGGTGCAGGTCGGTCTGGGCATCATGGCCGATTGGGCCGCGAAGAATGCGGAAGACATCAATAAGTTCGCCGTGTTCCAGACGGGCTACTTCGGGCTGGTCACGCCGGAGAATGCGTTGGAATTGTACGATGGGGACATCCGCTTGATCGATCGGGCGGGCGTACAGTTGGAGAAGTTCGACGGCCGCAACTATCTGGATATGATCGCCGAGCACGTCGAGGATTGGTCGTACCTCAAGTTCCCGTATTACAAGAAATTGGGCTGGCCGAACGGCGTATATCGCGTGGGGCCGCTGGGCCGCTTGAATGTGGCGGAGAAGATCGATACGCCGCTGGCGAATGAAGAACTGAAGAAGTTCAAGACGTTGGGTGGCGGCATGCCGGTCGACGAGACGTTGTACTATCACTATGCGCGGTTGATCGAGGCGCTGTATGCCGTCGAGCGCGCGC
>JACRBO010000274.1 GCA_016219235.1 Chloroflexota bacterium | reverse complement strand
TGCCATCACCGAGTTGACCAGACCCGTTCCAGCCCCAACACTTCAACATGCCGCCGTAACTTGCACTCATCAGCGCGCAGGTGTGAGACTGACCCACCGTGGTCACCCCGCTCCCCAGCCAGATCGCATCTACCGGCGTATTGCTATCCGTGGTCGTGCCGTCACCGAGTTGCCCCCAGAAGTTCCAGCCCCAGCACTTCGCTCCACCACCGTGGGCTGCGTCCATCAACACACAGGTGCGCTCCCAGCCTGCCATCAGCATCGCCACCCCGCTCCCCAGCCCGATCACGGCCACGGGGCCGTAGCGCACATCGGTGGTGCCGTCACCGAGTTGACCATGTACGTTATATCCCCAACACTTCACCCCGCCGTCAGTGAATAACGCGCAGGTGTGATACTTGCCCGCTGCGAGCATCGCTATACCGCTGCCTAGTCCGTTCACGTTCACTGGTGTGCTGCGATCCGTGTTTGTGCCATCGCCGAGTTGCCCATACCAGTTCGCCCCCCAGCACTTTACTCCGCCAGTAGTGGTTAGCGCGCAGGTGTGTCCAGAACCTAACACCAGACTCAGTACTTGACTGCCCAGCCCGCTCACATCCACCGGTGTGCTGCGATCGGTGGTCGTGCCATCGCCGAGTTGACCACCCCCGTTATTTCCCCAACACTTCACCCCGCCGCCGTGAACGGCGTCCATTAACGCGCAGGTGTGATACCCTCCCGCCGCTAGCGCCATTACGCCGCTGCCCAGCTCGCTCACGTCCACCGGTGTGCTGCGGTTTGTAGTCGTGCCGTCGCCAAGTTGGCCATACTGGTTATCTCCCCAACATTTCACCCTGCCAGCAGCAGTTAGCGCACAGGTATGATACTCGCCCGCCGTAATTTGACTGAAAACGGGCAAAGATTGTGGGACGGCCGCTGGTGGGAGCGCCGCCTGGGTTACGTCAGCTTCGGTTAATGCTGTCGCGAGCAATATCAAACTCAAACACACCAGCGCACTAATGACCGAGCGGGTTTTCATCTTGAGTTTCTCCTTGTGGGCTAATACTCCAACGAGACTGGCCGTAATACGAGACCTTTCACTTGTTCGATTTCAAACCGCGTTGGTGCTGACATTGTGGTGTGTGTTTGCGATGCGACGAATAAGCCAACATCATGAGTAATTCACCGGGTTGCCTGACGGTCACGTGATCCAGGCAACCCGGCGGTTGTTCGATCTACTGAACTCGTAACACCAACGGCAAGAACACGCGATACTCAGGCGCGATGCCGCTCCACAACCCACCGCTGAGCGTGTACTCCCCGCCGATCAGTGTGCCTGCATCCGATTGGCCGATGGTGCCGTTGAGGGTGTAGCCGTTGCCGCTGCTCTGACCACCGCCGCCATCGACGCTGCTCCAGGTGAGGTCGTAACCTCCACCCGTTTGGGCGGAGACAAGCGGAACGAGTAACAACGCTCCGATCAGCAAAGCAAATATCAACACTGCCAAGCGTTTCATGGTTGGACCTCCCCTATCTCCGCCGGAAGTAATTCAGCCCGAAGACATTCGGCAGATGAACGGTTTTGAGGTTGCTGTTAGTCGCATCGTAGTAACTGATTAAGCCCAGACCATCTGCCCCAAGGGTGATAGCTGTGTGTCCACCAGCGGCGTCCAGATAGACGGGCGTAGCACCAGTACACTCAAGATTGATGCAATGCGCCACTGCCAGATGGGGATTGGTCGCACCGTAGTAGCTGATTAACCCCAGGCCATCAGCGCCAATGGTGATGGAGGTATACTGACCGACGGCACCGCCAACATCAAGCGGCGAAATGGAAAGACATGGCACCTGGCCGGGCCAACAGTGAGCGACCTTCAGGCTGCCGTTAGTGGCATCGTAGTAACTGATCAGCGGCAAGCCATCGATGCCGGTCGTGACCGAGGTATACTGCCCGACATCCCCCGCACTATCGATGATCGTGATCGTGGGGGCAGCGCAGGTCCCATCGCCGCAGTAAGCGGCCTTGAGGTTCTTGCTCGTGAAGTCGTAGTAAGTGATGGTCGGCCCCCAATCGCCACCGTTGGCAATGGACGTGTATTGTCCGACGTTATTTGTGCTGTCGGCGATCCTGATCGTTTTATCCGTACAGTCGAGCGTGTTGCAGTGTGCAACTTTCAAATCTCCGTTGGTCAAATCATAGTAGCTGATCAACGGCAAGGCGTCATAGCCGATCATGATCGATGTATAACGCCCCACATCGTCCACAGAGCTGTCCACATTGGTCACGCCGAAGGTTGCACAGTCGGGCTGATTGCAGTGGGCTACTTTGAGGTTGCCGTTGGTAGCATCGTAGTAGCTAATCACCGGGAACCCATCCGCGCCTATGGCAATGGAGGTGTACAGTCCGACATCCCCGGCGCTGTCCAATGTGATACTACTGGCTGCGCTGCACTCATCGTCGGAGCAGCGGGCCAGCTTGAGGTCGGTGTTGCTCACATCGTAGTAACTGATCTTCGGCAAGCCGTCTTCGCTGATGGTGACGGAGGTGTACTGACCGACATCGTTAGCGCTGTCAGGGGTGGCACCGACAACAGCGCGCGGCCGCGCCGCCCGATTGAGCAGCGGCACGGAATTGATCTTGAAACCAGCCGTGCCGGTCCAGAAGCTAGCTCCACCATTGGCGCGGACCATGAATTGGTTAGCCGTAGTGGATGTTATATAAGCATTGGTGGAATCGCCCCAGACAAAAGCCCCATCATGGTTCGCTATCGCGCCCCGACCAGCAGCAAAACTGTACATTCCGGCGGCGGTATTGTTGCCGCCACCCGGCACCATCGAGTAGGTATTGCTGGCAGTGTTATGCGCCCCGCCGCTGACTGTAGCGCCCCAGCCACTGGCGATGTTTCCGACACCACCGCCCACAGTTCCGTAAGCTGCATGGACCGCGTTAGGCTCACCGGCTCGTCCGCCGCCGCCGATCGTGGCGGCCCAGATGTTGCCGACAATTGAGTTGCCACTGTAGCCTCCAACGATATTGGTGCTGGTGACATTCTGCTGAGTCCGCACGCCGGGTAGCGCCAGCGCATACGGCGCGGGCGTCAACGTCTGACGCGGCGTCAACGTGGTGTAACTTCCGCCCCCGGCAGGACAGCGCACGGCGATTTGCAGCCAGCGGGCTTCGCCGTTGAAGGCTTCACCAAAGTCAAGTTGGACCGTGAACAGGCCGGTTGCGACCGTGACATTGGTCTTGGTTTGGGTTGTGCCAATCTGCCCGGTCGGGTTAGCGAGCGAATCCCACAGGCTGAATTCAAAGTCGCACGCATCGTTGATCGGGCCGCTGGCATTTTTGAGTTGCCCTTGATAGGTAAAGCCCGTGCCAATGGCGGCGGTAATGTGGTCTGGAACGCGAAGTTCGGGTGATTGCGCGATAACGCCCGAGGCTGAGAACGTCAACAAAGCGATCAGCGAACAGGCGGCAAGGATCGATAGATAGCGGCGGCCCATGATGGAAACTCCTTTCCAATAGTGCGTGACGCACTGGCAAAGAACAAGTGCGTCAAGTTGAATGGATTGTGGTCAAACCGGAGTTTCCGCGGAAACCGAAGTTCGGCGCAGACGTCTGCGTTCAATATAAACCCGTTTTGCGCGATTTCAAGAGGTGCGGCGTGGTTGTATCGCTTTCTATATAGCTTGCACTGGCTGATCGGCCAACACCGCCGCAAGATCGCGCACGGCTTCAGCCAGGTCGCCCTGTTTCCAACAAGCGATGACGCGCTCGGCAGCCAGGCACAAGCGTTGAGCAGTCGACGGTTCTGGCACGGCAATCAGCGGCTGCAAGGGTTCAAGGCCGAGTTCGTGCAGAGTCTGCGGTGATTGGATGGGACAGGTGGCGATCAGGTTGACCGGACCAACGAGGCTAACTCGACTTGCGGCGTCGATCACTTCGCGTTTGGTCGCGGCAGTCAGAGATTGGCTTGCATGAGCGGCCTATTGATTCCTCCAATTGAAACCCGGCGAGCGGATGACTCGCCGGGCGGTAAGGTGCGGTAGAACGACGAACTTACGTGCAGCGCCGTGTCCAGTGTTGCCACGCGGCATACGCCTGACAAATGTCATAAACTGTTAGGCGGCACACGCCAGTTGGGTGGCTCTTCTTTTGCTCCAGATTGTGCCATAATGGATATCCTGCAAAAGAAAACGCTCCGCGCTGTTTGCAGCAGCCAGAGCGATGGTAACACAGTAAAATCGCGTCAACGCCGAGAGTGCATCATATTCTCAGGCCGGGCATGGCGCTTTGCGTGCTGCGTGCCGGTTTGTTATTTGTCGGGAGCATAGGTTGAATCATGACATACAATCTCACAGATAATCAGAAAGCACTAATTAGGTTCCTTGTCGAGCAGGTTCGAAACAACACTCTGGAAGAAGAGTTAATGGTTTCTTGGACCATGCAAGGCTCAGATATTATTGGCTACGACGGCACTCCTCCTCAGTTTCAAAAAGGCGCCCTTTCCATTTTAGAAAGCAACGGGCTAATCGATATCATTCCACAGAGCCAGTACACTTGGACAATTACGCTTACTGGCGCGGCGTATGAGGCTGTTGATTCAGATTTTGCAGAAGCAGACCTATCATTCCTCACGTTCCTAAGTCCCTTGTCTGACATCACAGGTTTTGATGAGCAAATCAAGAGACGATGCTTGCCTATTCTTGGCACGAATGGAACCGATCCGATGCTTTGGGATTCGGCAGTACGCACAGCAGGGGTGATTTTGGAAGAGCGTCTTCACGATGTAGGAGGAATTGCCGACCGTAATCGCATCGGTCGTGATTTGGTTAATGATGTTTTTGGAAGGAATGGAACACTGGCGTCAAAGTTCTCCAATGATTCTGAACTACAGGGCTATCGTGAGTTATACGCTGGCGTTGTCGGCATGTTTCGTAATCCCTCTGCCCATCACTTGATCGATCCTTCCCCCGAAGAAGGTGGAGCCTTCATTGTCTTCGTAAACTTGCTGCTAAAGAAGCTTGAAGCCTTGCGGTGGACAGATACCTATGCCTTCCACTCCTGAACCCTTCTCACGCATTCTCATCGACAAGGCGCTGGAAGCCAGCGGCTGGAATCTGCTCGATTCGCGCCAGGTGCGGTTTGAGGTGCATACCGGCGGCAAGCGCGCCGACTATGTGCTGATGGACAAGCTCGGGCGGGGGTTGTGCGTGCTGGAGGCGAAGCGCGCTGATCTCGATCCGTATGACGCTAAAGAGCAGGCGCGTGGCTACGCGGAGAATCTACACGCGCCGTTTGTCATCCTGTCGAATGGCAAAGATCATTACTTCTGGAACTACGAACGCGCCGATCAGCGGGATGCCAGCAATTCTCAATTTGGCAGATATGCTCCCGCTGGATTTGGCAATCCAGCGGCCTGGCGACGGATTTGGCAATCCGTCGAGAGCGGTCAGGTTCAAATTGAGAATTGCTGTTCGAGGATTGTGCGCAGACGACGGGTATCGGGCCTTCAGCCGAGCCACTGCGCTGCTTCCAACATGATACCGACCAGCCCAGCGCCCATCCGACACAACCCGCCGCGATGGCCCCCGCGATGGCGGGTTCGTTGGTGAGCAGGCCTACACCAAGCGCGATCGGGACTAACCAGATCGCCGATTGTCGCCACGGCCACAGTAGGACCGCGCCGGCCGGTCGATGCCGCGCGGCGGTCGCCGGTTCAATCGACCGGTTGAGGTTGAACTGCCGGCAGCCAGACCGTAAAGGTTGCCCCCTGCCCCGGCTCACTGTCCAACGTCAGACGGCCATGCATATGTTCGACGATCTCTTTGCAGATGGCCAGACCCAGGCCGGTGCCCGGCGCACCCGATTGGCGGCCCGCCGCGCCGCGATAGAACCGCTCAAAAATGTGAGGTCGATCGGCCGCGGTAATACCCGGCCCGGTGTCTTTGATCGACACCGTTACCCAACGCCCCGGCGCATCCTCCGCGAAAACTACGTCAGTCCTGATCGTAATCACCCCACCCGACGGCGTGTAATTGATGGCATTGCCCAGCAAGTTGGACATGACCTGTGTAAACAAGTCAGGATCGATGAGTACCGCCGGCAGATCGGGCCGAGAGCGATTGGTCAGCGTCAAACCGCGCTGCGCCGCCAACTGCGAACGATCTGCACTGAGCGACGCCAGCGCCGTATCAACGCCGGTCGCGATCGCGCGAATCGGCGTCGCGCCCAGATCGAGCCGTGAAATGTCCAGCAGGTTCTCGATCAAATTTTCCAGGCGAGCTGTTTCGCGCTGCAAAGTTTGCTGGTATTGTTCGCGCTTCTCCGCCCGCCCGCGCTCCAGCAAACTCAGATACAGTTTCACATTCGCCAACGGTGTGCGCAGTTCGTGACTGACGTTGGAGACAAATTGATCCTTTAGTCGCTCAAGTTCCTTGTGCTGCGTCACATCGCGTTGAATCCCGACGTAGCCCACAATCTGATCGGCCGCATCGCGCAGCGGCGCGATCGCCAGGGCGCAATCGTACAGGCGGCCGGCCTTGTGCCGATTGACCAGCTCACCGATCCAGATTTCCCCGCGTGCGATGGTGCGCCACATCTGATCATACACTGCGGCCGGCGTGCGGCCGCTGCTCCACAGGCGGGCTGTCTGGCCCAACACTTCCGATCGGGTGTAGCCCGTCAACCGCTCCATCGCCGGGTTGACGTATTCAATCACGCCGTCCGTGTCCGTAAACAAAATGCCTTCACCCGCCGCATCCAGAATCGCCTGCATGCGGCGGCGTTCACCCTCCAACTCGGCGGTGCGCTCGTCCACCCGCGCGCTAAGCTGCGCCGCTTGCGCGCGAATCGCAGCAGTGAGCCGCGCGTTCTCGATGGCAACCGCCGCTTGATGAGCAAAGGCCGTAATGGTCTCGACGGCCTGCGCATCATAGGTATTGGGTGTGCGGCTGTCAACATTCAACAAGCCTAGCGTATGATTGCGCACCCGAAGCCACACGCCGACCCGCGAACGGATAAACTCAAAATCCGGTAGTTTGAGCCAGCGCGGATCGGTCGCCGTATCCGCCACCACAAACACCGACTCGTGCTGCCAGCGCTGGCGCACCGTGGGACCAGTCTCATAGCGGGTGGAGTAGCGGGCACGATCGGGATCTGGATAGCCCCGTTGAGCGGCCAGATAGAATTGATCGTCCTCATCCAGCAATTCAAGCGCCACGCTGTTATAGTGGACGACTTCGGCCAATAGATCGAACACGCGCTCCAACACCGCGTCCTGGCTCATCTCGGCTGTCAACAGCGCGCCCATCGCTTGCAGCGTGTGCGCCAGCACCAGCTGACGGCGCTCGGCGTCAAACAGGCGGGCATTATCGAAAGCAATAGCCGCTTGCTGTGCAATAGCCTGCGCCAGTTTGATCTCGTCGGGCGTGAACTCACGCCGGTGGCGGCTTTCCCAGATCGAAACATAGCCATAGGTGCTGCCTTTGGCCGTCAACGGCGTGGCTAACAGGGAGCGTGCGCCAAAGCAGCGCATGTGATCGCGGGTGGACACCGGCGTCAGTGGCTCGTCCACATGCCGGACGAGCGTCTCGCCGGTTACCAAAAACGAGATGTCATCTTCATAGTCCACCGTGACCGGATCGGGCGCGCGCTCCGCCTCCGAGGCTGCTTCGCTGTAATATTCGGCCACGGTCGTCGTAGAGTTATCGGCCTGATTCCAGTAGGCGATGTAAGCGCTAGTAGCGTTAAGCGCGCGGCACATTTGCTCGACCAGCCGCTGCAACACCACTGGCAGATCCAGGCTGGCCGACATGGCGCGGCTGGCTTCGACCAGCGCGATCTGTTCTTTAAGATGCCGTTGGGTCGCCTGGAATAATCGGGCGTTTTCGATCGCTACGGCGGCCTGATCGGCAAAGGCTTGCAGGCTGCGCGCGTGATCGGGCGTGTAGAATTGCGGTGTGCCGCTATCGAGGTTGAGGAAGCCGACAACCTGTCCCTGGCTGCGGATGGGCGCTCCCAGATACGACTCGATCCACCGCGACTCTGGATAGTCTCGCCAACCTGCGTAATCACGCGTGCGCTGAATAAACAGCGGCTGTCCGGTCTCAGCCATCACCCGCAGATTGGGCGTTGCGGTGATCGGCAGTATCAACTGAGCCAGCCAGTCGGTCAGGCCGCGCGCGTCATAGCCCCGGCCGCGCGCAACACTCGCCACCCCGTCGTGGACCAGCATGACCGAGGCCGAGTCGTAGGGCACGACGCGATCGATGTTCGCCAGAATCCGATCCAGCACTTCGTCAAAATCCAGGGTGTTCGTCAGCGCCTCGGCCGTATCGCGCAGCGCCTCGGCCAACAAGCGCTGCTGGCGCTCGGCTTCTTCGGCCTGCAGTCGCGCCACCTCGATCTGCTGACGTTCAAACATCTCTTGCGTCAAGGTGGCCACGGTGTGGCGCAGCCGGGCCGTGCTGCGCGTGATGAGCCAGTACAACAGCAGGCCGGTGGTGGCCACATACAGCCAGCCTTTGACACTTTGCCAGAAGCTCAACTCGATCGGATCGGTCACCGCCGCGCTCAGCAGCCGATCGGACACCGTAATCCACACCACGCCGACGATGACGTAGATCAGCACACTGATCAGCGGCGTCAATCGATTTGATCTGGGTTGGTTGCGCGATGGATCATCGCCCATAATTCCGCTCCCGGCCTATTCCGATCACGGGTATAACGCAAAACTGTTGGGCAAGCGTGTGGCGGCTGGGCCTGCTCGCGCTGGATTGCCAAATCCATCGCCACAGACGCCGGATTTGGCAATCCGGCGGGAGCAATTGAAAAGTCACCACCACTTTTGCGTTGTACTCTCCGATCACTAGCGCATGGTAGGCTGCGCCCGACCACGCTATAATGCCAGTGTAACATACTCCCGGAGATTGTGGCGACTCGTCGCTATCATGCGCCTGTATCTGGAAATCGCCAAGAAATCCTTTCAGCGGCAAATTACCTATCGCGCCGCCACGCTGGCCGGGTTGATCACAAACGTGTTCTTCGGCATCCTGCGCGGCGCGGTGATGGCGGCATTGTACGGGGTCGCGCCGGTCATCGCCGGCTACTCGCTGCGTGATGCCATAACCTACACCGGCCTGGTGCAGGCGTTGATCGGCGCGGTTGCGCTGTGGGGCTGGTACGATATGATCCGCTCGCTCAAGAGCGGCGAAGTCGCCAACGATCTGTCGCGCCCGTTCGACTACTTCAATTTCTGGCTGGCGCAAGACCTGGGCCGCAGTGTCTTTCAGTTGATTACGCGCAGCGTGATCACGATGAGCGTGTTTGTGAGCTTCTTCGGCGCGTCCACTCCGGCCTCGATCGAGCAGTGGGCGTTAACGGTCGTAACGCTGGGCTTGAGTCTGGTGTTGAGCTTCGGCTGGCGTTTTCTGGTGAGCACGCTGGGCTTCTGGGTCGCCGATGCAACCGGGTATGCGCGGCTGGCCTATTTCTTCGTGCTCTTTCCGTCGGGCTTTGCCGTGCCGCTGGCTTTTATGCCGCCGTGGCTGCAAGCCCTGTGCAACTTGACGCCGTTTCCCAGCATCATCAATACGCCCGTAGAAATCTATCTGAGCCACGTGCGCGGCGCGGAGGCGCTGGCCCAGATCGGCGTGCAGGTCGCCTGGCTGGCCGCGTTGATCGCGCTGGGCCGTCTGGCCGCCGAGGCCGGTCGGCGCAAGTTGACCATTCAGGGCGGATGAGGCGATGCGGGATGCAAGAGGCAAGATGCAAGACGCAAGATGCGTGATGCGCGATCGGGCCTGTCACGCACCACGCACTACGCAACACGCAGCGAACGATCATGACGACAACCCTTCGATTCAATTGGAATCTATACAAGCGCTTCGTAGGTGCACAGCTGCGCTCGCAGATGCAGTATCGCGGGCCGTTCATTCTGGATACGCTGGGCCAGTTCATCGGCAACATCGTGGACTTTGGCACGGTGGCCGTGCTCTTTACGCAGCTGCCCGCGCTGGGCGGCTGGTCACTGCCGGAAGTGGCTTTTCTGTATGGCACATCCGGTCTGGCCTTTGGCTTAGCCGATATGCTCATCGCGGGCTTCGATTATCAAGTCTTTGGCGCGACGATGGTCAGGCAAGGCGGCTTCGATCAAATACTCACGCGGCCCGTCAATGCCTTTCTGCAAATTCTGGCATCGCAGTTCGTGTTACGCCGCATCGGGCGGATGGCGCAGGGCGCGTTGATCCTGGGGCTGGCGATCGCCGGCCTGAACCTGACGTGGACGTGGGATAAGCTGAGCTTCATGTTCATCACCATCGCCGCCAGCACGCTGTTCTTCAGCGGATTGTTCGTCTTCGGCGCGGGCGTCTCGTTCTGGACGGTTGAGTCGCTGGAAGCGATGAACATCATCACCTACGGCGGCCAGTATATGTCGCAGTATCCTATGCATATTTATCCCGGCTGGCTGCGTTCGATCTTCACCTTCATCATTCCGATGGCCTTTATCAACTACTATCCAACGCTGTGGCTGTTCGGCAAAGCCGATCCGCTGGGCGGGCCAGTCTGGCTGGCCTTTTTATCGCCGTTTGTGTGTGCAGCCGTCTTTGCGATCGGCGTCTGGTTCTGGTGGTACGGCGTGCGTCACTACACATCAACGGGAACGTGAGTCTGCTGTTACTCTGAGTAACTTAAATTGATTTGGGTGTGGCGAAATCCGGTTGGTGAAGTGACGGACGCAGACCTCGGAGGTTTTCACCCGCCAGTGTGCCGCGGTTGACCGTCTCATGAAACCTCCGAGGTCTTGACCGGCGATCAACCGATGTTAGCCACACCCAATTGATTTACACTCTTGCTCGCAGCGGATTGCCAAATCCGCTGAATTGCCGCTGGATTTGGCAACACCGCACTGCTCCCACGCAGTGGGTGCAAGTGTCCAACGGGAGCATCTCAGTCAACTGATTGTGGTTGTTCAGAATAATTTAGGAGGAAGAATGAGCCAGGACATCAAACGCACTCTGGTTTGGGCAAGCGGATTGATCGGCACGCTGGCGATCGTTATCGTGGCGAATCAGCTAATCCAGTTCGCACAGTTTGCGCGCAGCCTGCATCCACTGGCGGGCGACGTGGTCTCGATCGG
>JACRBO010000283.1 GCA_016219235.1 Chloroflexota bacterium | reverse complement strand
GCTGCCGTTCCTAACCTTACGGCTCAGCCCCTTCCGCCTCGCTCCGGCTTGGCGAAAGTGAAAGTGTTAGCTACTCAGGCATTGTGCATTTGCCTTTCGGCGTATTTCTCTTCAATGAAACGCGTCAATTTCTGCTGAAAGACCTCGGTGCTGAAACTCTCGGCGTTGGCGCGGATGACAGCCGGATCGAAATCGATGCGGTTGAAGCGCCGCACAGCGTCGATCAGCGACTCGATCGTGATGTCGTTGAAGAAGACGCCCGTTTGCCCATCGATGACGGTATCCAGCGCGCCGCCGGCCCCATAAGCGATGACGGGCCGGCCACTGGCTTGCGCTTCCACCGGCGCAATGCCAAAGTCTTCGTGGCCGGGAAAAATAAAGCCGCGCGCGCGGGCGATGAGATCGGGCAGATCGGCCTCGGGCACGCGGCCCAGAAATTGCACGTTGGGCTTCGCCAGTTTTTCCAATCGGGCTTGATCACGACCGCTGCCCGCGATCACCAGCGGCAGGCCGAGTTCATTGAAGGCTTGAATCGCCAGATCGATGCGCTTATAGGGAATCAACCGCGATACGATGAGATAGTAGTCGCCTACTTTGGATTGAGGCTTGTAGCGTCGAATGTCGACGGGCGGGTGAATCACGATCGAGTCGCGGTGATAGTAGCGGGTGATGCGGTCTTGGATCTCGCGGCTGATGGCGATGAAATAATCGACTTGTTGCGCGGCCCGATAATCCCACTTTTTCAGCGCGGCGATGAGCGGCTGCATGGCGAGGCGCGCGGCGCGGCCCAGTCCTTCGCCGCCGGCGTACTCGTCGAAGTTCCACACGTAGCGCGTGGGCGCCAGGCAGTAGCAAATGTGCAGCGCCGCGCGCCGCCGGGCGCGCGTGCGCACGCCGTGACAGAAGCCGCTTTTGTTGCTGAGGATGACATCGTATCGGCTGAGGTTGACCGACGACCACGCCGACGGATACAGCGCGAAGTATGGCTGATGATGCTGATAGATGCCGGGCGCATGATTCAGCCAGGTCGGGTGAATGTCCCACTTCAGATACTGCGGCGGCATCTCGTCGCGCCAGTAGATGCTGGTATAAATCGGCGCGCGTGGATACAGCTGCACCAGATTCTCCAGTACGGCTTCGGCGCCGCCCAGTTGATTGAGCCAATCGTGAACGAGAGCAAGTTCCATAGCTGCTGCGTAATTCGTACTGCGTAAGGTTACTATAGCCGATCGGCGATGAGAGCACTGATCGGCTTGAATGTTTTTCGATGAATCTCGCACGGCCCGATCGATTGTAACGCGACTTGATGAATTCGTGTGCCGTATCCCTTGTGGCGGGCGAAATCGTAACGCGGATACTGCGCGCCGAGTTCGACCATCAGCCGGTCGCGCGTGACTTTGGCGATGATAGACGCGGCGGCCACGGACAGCGAGATCGAATCGGCGAAGAAAAAGACCGATTGCGGCAAATTGACTTTGGGCAAGCGCACGGCGTCGATGATCAACGCATCGGGTTGCGGCGACAGCGCCTCGATGGCGCGCGTCATAGCCAATCGGGTGGCCGGTACAATCCCGATCGAATCGATCTCCTCGACGGTACCGTGTCCCACCCCGAAGGCGCGGCAATTGTCGATGATGAGTTGGTACAGGACCTCACGTTGGCGAGGCGAGAGTTGCTTGGAATCGTTGACACCATTCAGTTGTTCGGTGTGGTCGTCATCGAGGATAACGGCGGCGGCGACCACCGGTCCGGCCCACGCGCCGCGCCCAGCCTCGTCGATACCGGCCACATGGACGTGTCCGGCCCGCTGGAATCGGTGTTCGTGATCGAGCGTGGGATGCACCCCCACCCCAACCCTCCCCCGTTTTGACGGGGGAGGGAGCGGGGAGGGGGTATCAGTTTTTCCGGTCATACTTACCGCGCCAGCCGTTCAAGCGGACGCGCATCACTTCGAGGACCATGTTGATCGAGTCGCGCAGCGGGCTGATCTTGGTCTGAGGTTTGTAGTACCACGTGATGGGCACTTCGATCAATGTGTAACCGTGCTTCAGTGCGATGAACAGCACTTCCACGTCGAAGCCCCAGCCGTCGATGGTTTGCAGCGCGAAGACATCGCGCGCGGCGGCGCGCCGGAAGACCTTGAAGCCGCACTGCGTGTCCTGAATTCCGGGGATGGCGAGCACGCGCACGATGAAGTTGAAGACGCGGCCCATCAGGTGGCGATACTGCGGCTCGTCCACGCGGCGCGCGCCGGGCACCTCGCGGGAGGCGATGGCTACATCGTACGAATCGGCGTTGGGCGGCATGAACTTGCTGATCTCTTCGACCGGCATGGAGAAGTCGGCGTCACAGATGAAGAGATATTCACCCGCGCCGGCCAGCATGCCCTGTTGCACGGCTGCCCCTTTGCCCTGCCGGGGTTGATCGATCACGCGCACGTAGGGATGCTGCACGGCGAACTCGTCGGCGATGCGGCGTGTGGCGTCGCGACTGTTGTTGTTGACGACGACGACTTCGATCGGGTACGGCTGAGCCGCCACGAATCGATCGACTTGATCCAGACTGGTCGGCAGGCGGCGCTCTTCGTTGTAGGCCGGAATGATGATGGACAGCAGCGGTGATGCGTTGATGATTGATCCTCACAAAAGCCGCGCCCGGTCGGTGGGCGCGGTACGATTAACTGCCGTTAGAATACCGCGAACTGAGTTATCCGTCAATTGGTCAGGAAACAAGGAAACGCGCAGGCAAGTAGGGAAGTAGACAAGGATACAAGTAGACAAGAATCCATCTCACGCAAAGCCGCACAGCGTTTGAGAATCCTCTGTTGCCTGGCGATCAAGCGCCTTGCAAGATGGATAATAGATACTCATCGTCGACGCGGCGCAGGGCTTGAATAGTGCGGCGTTTGCGCAGCATTTTGGGCAAGCCGATGAGGCCCGCCAGCATACCGCGAATACGCGCACGGGCGGCCTCACCGCGCCAGGCACGAGCGGCTTCGATGAAGAGCGACCATTGCCGGCGAATGATCACGGCCCGATAAATCTTCCACAACGACGCCGGATAGTTTTTGGCGATCAGCCAGAGGAAGTTGCGGCCATCATAAAAGGAGGCGGTCGCGCCGCCGCCGGTAGCCTTGAGTTTGTGATAGACCACGGCCTTCGGCGCGTAGACACAACGCCAGCCAGCCAATTGAGCGCGCCAACCCAGATCGACATCTTCACACGAGAAGAAGAAGTCGTCATCCAGTAAGCCGATCTGATCCAACATCGAGCGGCGATAGGCGGCGCTGCCGCCGCACGCGCTGAAGACGTATTCCTCGCGGTCATACTGTCCCCGATCGACTTCCCACACCCCGCGATTGCCCGGTAAGCCATCGATGCGATAAAAGTCGCCGGCGGTGTGAAACTTGTCGCGTTGATCGAAGAGCTTCATCTTGGAGGCAATACTGCCCGCCTCGGGATGGCGCTCGAACGCGGCGAGGACTTCCTCAAGCCAGTGCGCATCGACTTCGGTATCGATATTGAGCAGGCTGATGAACTCACCCTGCGCGGCGCGGATACCCACATTCGAGCCGCCCGCGAAGCCGCGATTTTCTTTCAAGGCAATGACTTTGACTTCGGGAAAATCACGCGCCAACAGCTCAAGCGAGTTGTCGTGTGAGGCGTTATCGACGAGGATGATCTCGAAATCGCGAAAGGTCTGTTGGCGCAGCGCGTTGAAGCAGACGGGCAAGTGCTGCGCGCCATTCCAGTTGACGAGGATGATGGAGGCGGTGGGGGGCATGGTGGTTGGTAGATTGGGGATTGGTAACTGGTAACTGGTAACTGGTTGACCGATCGATCGGTTGACTGATTACCGATTACCAGTTGACCAATTACCGATTACCACGTCTCACTCGCCAGATAGTCCGCCAGTGCAGCTTGCCACGGCCGGAGCGTAATGCCGATCTGCGCACCACAGAAGTTGCGTAAAGGGGCATAGGGCGGCGGGGTCGAAGGGCGCGGGTAGTCCACTAACGTGATCGGCTCGATC
>JACRBO010000271.1 GCA_016219235.1 Chloroflexota bacterium | reverse complement strand
GTAGGCCACGACCTCGGTAATGAACCAGCCGGATGCCAGGCCGGTCATATAGTTTTTGTAACCGCTACCAGGATAGATCGACGCCCGCGCCCTGAAGGAAAAGTTGACACCGCTGTTGTGATTGATCTGCGCGATGGACCAGGCCGGCGGGTTGGTGCTGATTTGCGTCACACCGGCCGGCAAACTGACGTTGGAGTTAAACTGCCAGTACGGTTCAGCGATCGAATTTGGCAGCAGATCTGTGACCACCACATTATAAATAGGATACGGCCCCCTGTTGTTGATTGACACATTGTACTGAACCAGACCCAGCGGGCCAACCAACGTTGGGGCGGCCGTTTTGTTATACTCCAGTTTCTTTTGACGTAAATTGACCCTCAAGCCAGCCTTGGGATTTGGGCAACTGCCCAGCCCCGGAATGCACGTACTGGCGTTGGATAGGTCTGACACGGCCACATCGTTCTCGACACCATCAGCGGTGAGTTGTGGGGCAGATACCACAAACGAAAAACTCAGCGAGCCGTTCGGCGGCAGCGCCAGGCCGGTCCATACCAGCACCGTCCCATTCACCTGCGGCGGCGGCACAACCGATCCGGGCGCCATGCCCACAAACTGAAACGGGCTGCCGCTGATGACGGGCAACGTATCGGTCACAACCAGATTCGTATAGGCATTCGATGTGTTGTTAGTCAACACAATCGTAAACGTCATCAATTCGCCGGGCGCGGCCCCCGGCAGTTCCGAACTATTGAACAGCGTAATGTGCGGGTAAACCATGACCGGACCCAGGCTGCCCGCGTTGACCCACGTTTCCGGTGGCTCAACCAACGTGAAACCGACGCTGCCTCCAGGCTGACTAATGTTAGTGGGCAGTGTGTTGCAGACATTTGGCGGCACCGACTCGGCGATGACATCAAACTGCGTTGACAGGCTGCCATTCGCCAGAAAGGCGGCGGGCGGATCGTAAGCCAGCGTGTACAGCGAACCGCCGTTTAGCACATGGAAGTTGCTTGGCAAGTTGTCGAGTATCGCACTGACCTCGTAATCTTGCAGGCTCACATTAAACACTGTGATTTGGTAGGAAAACGCTCCCCCCAGCACAACCGAGCCGTTAGGCGCGCTAGCAGTCTTGTTGATGCGGAATGGATTCAGGAATTGCATACATGCGACACCCGACACGGTTGGAATAAAGGTGTCCGGGCTGGATGCCGCCACAGTATTGCAGTAATTGCCACCACTCGGCGGCGGCACCCCGATCGCCGTGACGCGAAACGACAACCGCACGCCGGAATAGGCCGGAATCGTGATGCCCTGCCACACGATTTGCGGGGGGACGGTCGTCGTCAAAACAGGCGGCTGTCCAAACGTCATCGCCTCAAAACGCCACCGATTGCCGTACCCGTCACTCGGCAGGGTGTCCGTGACGATGATGTTGGTGATCGTCGTATTGCCTGTGTTGGTCAGCCACAGCGTATAAGTTTCAGGATAGCCCGAGAAGACCGCCCCTGGCGCAATGGTCTTAATCGGTATGATCTGCGGCATCACCGTAACTTTGGCCTCGGCCGGCGCCAGGTTATCGTAGATAACCGGCCCGCCCGGCAATTGAGTTGCATAGATCGAATTATCAACCGTCCGGCCCCCGGTGCCAGTATCAAAGTTGGCCGGCACCCGCACGCGCAGCGCAAAGCTATACACGCCCCAGGCCTCGATGTCGGGCACATTCCAGGCAACAGTCCGACCCGCAACCGAGACGACCGTGGGGGCGCTAAAGCCCGCCACGGCCAGTGTGTCGGAATAGATAAAGTACGGGCCGCCTGTCGGGTATTGAGGCAGGGTATCCGTAACCCTCAGACCGCTTAACGTCTGCGTGAACGGGTTGTAGACACCGATCGTGTACGTGATGATTCGATTGGGGAAGGTGCGCGGCGGATTAGCCACCGCCGGCGGCGGCGGTCCTACTTGCACGCTCTTCTCAACCACATCATTGCCCGACAGCACCACATCGGCTTCACCCAGGCGCGGGATGGTCACTTCAGCTGATCGGAAGCCGAAGGCCGATCGGTTGTTGCGGATGGCATTCACTTCGCTGGCGTTTTTCAACGTCGGGCTTAGGCGAGCCGTGAACGTCACATACACGCTTTGCCCCGACTGGACGGGATTCGCCAGATAGTACGTCAGCACGCGCGCGCTAGCGAGGTAATCGTACGTCACCCCGCTGACCGGCAGCACGCTCCACAGTGTCGTCTTAAGGGGCAGGACTTCAGTGATGATTGTATTCGTCGAAGAGATCGAATCGGCCCGTTCGGCCACCGAGCGATTGGTGAGCTTCAGCGTAAACGTCACCAGGCGGCCCGGCCGCTGCAACGTCGGCGCAAACGTCTTCTCCAGATACATCACCGGACCGATGACGAGCGGATTGACCGCGTTGTTTACACCCGACACCCCCGGCGCCGAAGTTGCAATAGCGGCCGTATTCGCCAGGATGGTGGGCAAGCCGATCACATTCTTAGTCGTGCTGGGTTGCAGAGTAACCGTCACATCGGTCGTCATCACAATCGAGCCGGCCGCGCCGGGCTGCAACGTGCCCAGATCCCATCGGATGTACGGTATTCCCGGTGTAGGATGGAACGTATACGTCACCAGCGAAAAACCATTGATCTGGAAGTTGCCATTGTACGTCTGCAAATACCAGGAGTCGGTCACCACCACATTGGGCAGTGCCTGACCGCTGATATTCGTTATCAGGATCGTATAGGTCAACGACCGGCCAGCCAGTGTCGTATCCGGCCCCTGCATATCCAGCTGAAAACCATTAGCGGCTGGCGACTCGACGTCGGACAACGGCAGAGCGGCCGTCGAGTGATTCAGCATCAACATCGGAACTGTAACCAATGCCAGGCTGATCAAAATAACCGGAATGATTCGTCGAAACATAGATGCCCAGACTGCTGTGATCATGACTCTCACCTCGCTGTGTTGCCCCGCTGATTCCCCGCCCCTGTCACGAGTATAGATGCGGCGCTCGCTAAACGCAACTGACATCTGGCATTAAGGCACAATGATCTGTAACACCTGCGAACCTTCGATCACGGCCGCCAACTTGAACCGCGGATCGCTGGCCGGGTCGGCATATATATCCGCTAACCCCGCCGGGCGATTCGCATCCACCACCACCCATCGTGCACCAAATTGCTGCGCCGCCGTCAAGAGCATTGCCTCATCGCCATTGGGAATGACGATCGATCGCAGCCCGGTATGGTACGTAAACAACGGCGGATTGTTCACCATCACGATTGGGTCGATCGCACCCCGATCGATCACGGCGCGCCCGATCGGACCGTACACTTCATCGGCCTGGTTCCAGACCGGCTTATTTACATCGGCGCCGATCACGCGCCCGCGATAGACGAACCAACTCAAGCCCATCGCCAGACCGATCGACGCCAGCGTGAACACGACGCGCGCCGGCCGGACCTGCCACGTCCGCCGCCGTGCCGCGATCCAACCGATGAGCGCATCCAAACCGATCGGGGCAACGGCGTAGAAGAACGGCAGCAGCGCACCCGCCGAATGAAACAGACCGCCGCGATCACCCGCAAACGTAAACACCATCGTCATCACGCCGAACAACACACTCAAGTAGATCAACACGCTGCGAATCAGCGCGTGCCGTCGCGCCTGCCACAACCCGATCGCGATGGGCAGCGCCATAAAGATCAGGCCGTTCTCCGCGACAAGGTGCACCACGCCCGAGGCTACGCCGTTGAGCCGGGTCAACACCACCTGACCCACCCCGCAGCCCAGCAAATGATTGACATCGAAGCGCACGCCGTAGGCGAATAACTCATCATAGTTGCACAGCCACGCCGCCTGCGTGCCCGCACTCGATAACGGTGCGCCAATCACGCCGAGGTTGCGCAGAAACCACGGCGTCATGACGAGGAGATAACCGAACAACACCAGGCACGCACGGCGGACTGCGTGTTGCGTGGTGC
>JACRBO010000270.1 GCA_016219235.1 Chloroflexota bacterium | reverse complement strand
TCAGCGGCACCCACTTGCGCGGCGACCACCACCACCCGACTGCGATGGCGGCGGCGATGAAGCCAAACGTTACCGCCGCGATACGCAGCACCAGACCCACGTCAGTGGTGGGGAAGTTGCCGCCCTCGAAGAAATTCACATCGACAAACTGCGTCTGGTACAGGATCTTCCAGATAGAATTGAGAATCGGCAAGAGCGCCGCCGAGAGCAAGAACAGGCTCAACGAGCCGAGCACGATCACCAGATCGAAGGACCGTGATTCGCGCGCCGCCGCCGGCCAGGTCTTCTTCAACAGCCAGTAAATGCCAAAGCCAATCACGGCCGCCGGGATGAGCATACTCAAGCCCACCCGCAATATCCCCAGCAGCAACTGCAAAATGTACTGCAATTGCGCGCTGAATTCGATGGGCAGACCGGGCTGCAGGGGCTGTACCGGCACCGGGAACGGTGATGGATCGCCCGGCGCCAGACGGATCACTTGCAGCAGAATCGTCTGTGCGATCACGACCACAAACAAGATCACGACTGCGCCCGCCACGCCTAGCACCAACCTCAACACGATCTCGCGCCAGAAATCGGGCCGATCGGATAACTCGATCAACAGGGCCGCAATCAGGAAGAAGCCAAAGATCGCCACAAAGATAAACGTGGCCTCCATCGAGATGAAGGCAAAGGCCGCCGCGCCCGCGAGCAGGTACAGCCACTTGGTGGCGCGATCGTGCAAATAGCCGAAGATGCCCCACGCCATTAACATGACCCACACCAGCATGTAGGCTTCGTCGCGGATGTAGCGCGCGTGATACCACAGCGACGGCGAGATCAAGATCATGAACGACGTGATCAGCGCGCCTGTGCGGCCCAGCCAGCGACGGAACGCATAGGGCAGCACCACCAGCGCAATGCCGAACAACGCCACCGAGATGCGCGAGGTAAAGTCATCCGCGCCGAAGAAGCTGTAAAACAGCGCGTTGATGTGGAACTTGAACGGGCCGTGCGTTAACGGTGTGTGACTGTAACCGCCGCCCTGATACAGATTCCACGAATAGAACGTGTGCAGGCTCTCATCGTGGCTCATGGCGCGCTCGCCTAACAGCCAGAACCGCGAGGCGATGGCCGCCAGAATGAAGACCCAGTACAGCGTCTTCTCCAGATCGAGTTTCAGGATCGGCAGCACCGGCCGATCGAGCCAACTGGTTTTTTCGTCCACATTCGCGCTCATAGCATCTCTGATTTCTGATTTCTGATTTCTGAATGCTGATTCAACTCGCATCTCACTCGGCGCCCGTTGTTCATTATTCATTGGTCATTGGTCATTGTTCATTGTATGGGTTTCACCCACACCACCAGCGTTTGTGTGGCGATGGGATCACCGGCCTGCCGGTACACCCACCAGCGCAGCAACGCCGCATCATCCAGCGTTGCTGGACTCCACATGGCGCGTGTGGCAAACTTCGCACCCAGATAGCCGCCGGTCGAAGTCTGCGGCTCCTCGCCCAGCGGCGTGACAACGATCGGTGTGTTGACGTTGCTGGCTGCCGCGAACCGGGCATTTTTGAAGCCGCGCAGATACCATGCGGTGACGGGCTCGAACTGCGGCAGCGACACCGTCACCGGCGCAACTTCGGCGTTGCCCGTCGCCCGCCACGACGCCGCTTCGATCGCTTCAATCATCGGCCGCACATCGGGCGCCGTCGCGACCGGCCCCCAGTGCAGTTCGCGCGGATCGCCAGGGCGCAGTTGCGTCACGCTCCACACATTGCCGATCGAGATCAGCGCAAACACCACGATCACTGCCGTCGCTCCGGCGCGCACTACCGCCCCCAGGCCCATCGCCAGCGCAAAGACGCCGCCCACGATCAGCGTCAGGATCGCCAGCAACACCGCAAACGACGCCAGCGGCGGCAGCGTTTGCCCCAGCACTTGCGCGTGGCCGATGACGTTGTTGCCGGTGGCGTAGCCGCTCAGCGTGACAAACAGATAACCGATCAGCGGTGTGGCAACCAACCACACCGCACCTTCAAACCCCCACGCACCTCGATCGATCAGCGCGTCGATTAAGCGCTGTACGGCCAGGCCTGCCAGCAGCGCCAACGGCGCCAGCATCAACGTCAGATCGACGACCTGTCGGCCCGGCTGTCCCAGTGCAATCAGCAATGCGCCGATGCTCCATACGCCCAATACCGCCGCTGTGGCGGTCATTCGTCGGAATACAACGATCAACCCGGCCAGACCCACCCATACGCTCAGCGGTTCGTACACCAGCAAAACTTGAAAGAGTTGCAGCGGCCCGATCGTATCGATGGCGCGCCACGCGGCCAGCCATGCCGAGACGATTTCCGGTATGCCGCGCAGTCCGCCCAGATTCAGCAGCAACGTCGTCGTCACCAGCGCCAGCGACGCCGCGCCCCACGCCGTGGCTTGTCGCAACGCCGTAGCCGCCTGTCGCACTTCATTCAATCGGGCGCGATCATCATCGGAGGCTAACCAGCGATAGGCCATGAGCGAACCAAGACCAATCACGATCAGCAGAGTTACCGCGCCCGGTCCGCTGGTCAGCGCCAACCCGATCGCGACGGCGGCGCGATTGAGATCGCGTTGTTGGCGAGTCTCAGCGTAGCGCAGGCCAAAGCCCAACGCTGCCAGTGCCAGCGCCGCCCCGATGAATTGCCCATCAATCAGCCGCGACGCAAACGTGATCGTGGGCGAAATCGCCAGCGCCAATGATGCGGCCAGCGCGCCCAATCGCCCGAGCGATCTGCGGAACAGCCACGGCAGCAGCACGACCAGCGTGCCGATCAGCGCTGCCGCCACGCGCGCGCCTGTGTCGCCTAAACTCGTGCCCGTGATGCCGAACACGATTTGATTGAGCGCGTACAACAGCGGACTGCCGCCCAGCGGCAGCGGTGTGCCGTTGAACGCGGCCAGCGCCTGACTCGCTTCCGAGGTCGTTAGCGGCGCGGCCGACAAATTGATCAGCCGCAGCACCGCCGCCAGCACCACCAGCCCCGCATAGGCCAGCGCCTCGATCGTCACGCCTTCGCGCAACGGCTCCGCCCGCGTCTCTTCGATCAGCGGCACAGGGGGGATCACTTTAGATTGTTTCGCAACAGCACTCGCTTTACTCATCACTCATCACTCGTCACTTATCACGGCACTCGATAAATCGTCACGGCGCCCTGTTGAAACGCAATCGGCAGCATGCGTTCAAACTTCGCCAGCGCCGCGGGTTGATACAACCGCTGTTCATTCGGGCCGACCACCACGTAATCGACGTCGTATGTGTTTAGCAACTCCAGCGCGCGATTGACATCCACTGTCGAGTAGAGTTCGTTCACGTCCTCGATACGCGGGCCATGAATATCTCGGTTGCCGCGCCATTGGTCTTCGTGGTCCGGCCAGCCGACGACGCTCGGCAAGCCCGTCCACGTGGAAATGCGCGACGTGCTCGGATTATACCCTTCGCCCGGCGCTTCCACGATTACGGGTGTGCCGCTGACCGATTGATTGAACCATTGGGTCGCCGCGTATTCATCGGGCGCGAACTGGCCGCTGTAGTCCAGCGCATCCAGCGTGGGCGTGACTTTCTCCATCTTGTCGGGAATCGCCAGCAGCGGATAGAGCAAGCCTAGCGCCACGACGCTCACCACGACCGTGCCCACGGCGATTCGCACCCAGGCCTTGAGTTGATCGAGCAGGTAGTAGGCCGCAAACGCCGAAGCCACCGTCCACAGCGCCCACGCCTGGTAATAGAACTTGAAGACTGTGTTCATTCGATTGCTGAAGAAGTCAATGATGAAGGCGAACTCCACGCCGAAGGTCAGTAGCAACCCGACGGCATACAGCAGCAGTGCAAAGTCGATAGTGATCGGGCGATCGGTTGACTGGTTATTGGCTGAGTGGCGTGTCCGCCACACCAGCAGAATCGTGGCAAGGCCCGCGCCCAACATGAGCGGCACCCACGGATCGGCCAACCGGGCCGCGACGTGATCGCTGATGCCTAAGCCCGCCGCCGCCAGCGAGTTTAACACGCCGGTGAGCAGACCGTTCACTTTTTCCGACACGCGCATCGCGATCAGCGTGAGGGTCAACATGATCAGCGACATCGCCGCGACCAGGCCAATGCCGCCCCCGATTGATGTCGCCACAAACGACAATGGTCTGATCTGCCGGGCGCGCAGCATTTTCGTCAAGATGAATACACCAAACATCAGCCCGATCACGATGAGCGGCCCGAACATCACGAAGAACTGTCCGGCGCGTGTGCCGTTGAACAGGTTCGGCGCGATGCCTGACGCTTGCGATGTAAACGCCCGGTAGAATGGGCCATACAGCACGAACCCTGTGCCCCCCAACACCAGCAACTCGGCGATGCTGTCCAGCAGGTTGAGGCCGCTGGCGCGCCAACGGCCCACGGCCAGCGCGCTGACCAATACGAACGCGTAGATCGGAAAGTCCCACGTGTTAAGGAAGCTCAAGCCGCCCACGGCCAGCGCATACAGCGGCCACTGCGGGGCGCGCAGCGCGCCGCTCCACAACGACGTGATCTCGCCTTGCGCGCTGCCGACGTACAGGTTCAGGGCCAGTGCCATCATCAACAACGCGAAGGGCAAAGCCAGCACATGCGGATGCATGTCGCCGAGCAGGAAACTGAACTGCGGAAATTCGTCGATGAGTTCCTGGTAGGTGGTGTTGGGTGCGGGCGGCAAATTGGTCACGCGCGCCAACTGCGGGCTGACCGTGTTGGGCGGATAATCATGAATCACGCGCGAGGCTCGCCACCACCATAAGTAGCGCGGCGGCCAACGCGGTTGCCCGGCCTCCGGCGCGACAAAGGGTTGATTGAGTTCGAGGATGTCTAGCTGCGCATAGAATTGCGGCGATGCCACGTCCGACACGCGCGCCACTTCCAGCGACGCCTCGAAGTTGCCCATCAGCACCAGCATGATTGCGGCCAGGGTGCCGAAGATGATGGCTGCGTTCTGAGCGGGGCGTAGCGGAGTCGAAGAATGAGCGTTCTTCTTCGCCACCAACACCAGGTTGGCGACCACACCAAACGCGCTCGCCGCCGACAGCGCGAACCAGAGGGCATTGCTCAGACTAAAGGCGATGCCCGCCGTCACACCCGTCAACTTGTGCAGCAGCGACATCATCACGTAGCCGAAGTAATAGTACGCGATGGCATAACCCGACAACCATGGATCGTGCGGCGGGAACTGCGCGCTGCGCCCGATCGCGTTGAAGAAGGCAAACTCCATCGGCTTTTCGGTTGAGCCGAGGTCGGGGTTGTTGGCGCGGAAGAGCGCCCAGCCGATCAACGCGAGGGCAAACACCAGCTCATACGCCATCACCAGCGCGCGATGTTCGCGCAACCATTGTAGAAGTTGGACGCTCTGCGTGGAAGTTGGACGCTCTGCGTGGACGTTGGACGTTGGACGTTGGCGGCGATAAATCCACGCGCTGATCGCAGCCAAACCGATCAGTACGGCGAGGATGCCGCCGGTCGAGTTCTGGATCACGCCGAGCGTTGCCAGTAACCACAGCCCGTAACTGACGAACAACAGCCCGATCGGCTTGGCCAGCAAATAGCCGCGATCAGGCAGCCAGCGCAGCCAGCGTGCCGCCAGCGGCCACGCCGCGAAGCCCAGTACTTGAATTGCCAGCCACCATGAGAGAACGGCTAGAATATCAGACATGATTCATCACACTGATGAGTGACGAGTAACGAGTGACGAGTAATTTGTTTTTCACTCGTCACTCGTTACTCGTCACTGCACCACCTCATACACCGTCGCGCCCTCGTTCTGATAGGCCACGGTGAGCAGGTGTTGCTGCACCATCACGTCAAACTTCGCCAGACCATCGGGCGCGTAGTATGCCCGCTCCAGCGCGCCGACCACGATGTACTTCACACCGTACTGCGCCAGGATGCGCTGTGCCTCGGTTACGCTCGGGCTGTCGTACAGCAGGCGCGTATCCTGCAAGCGATAATCCAGCACTTGCCCCGGCATGATCGATCGTTGCTGCCGCTGATGCCAGTCCCAACCGACGAGCGTGGGCAAACCCGTGTTGATGGAGATGCGCGATTGCCAGCGGTACAAGCCCGATTGCCCTTCGGCCACGACTGGTGTGCCCGCCACATTGCTCTGGAACCAATGGATGACGTCATAGTCCCACTTCAACGCAAAGGGCTGACCGTCGTGGTATTCGGCCACTTGCATGTAGGCCAGGCCGTCGAGGCCCGGGCCTTCGCCCGCCGCATACCAGCGATCGAGGATCTTGCCGCGCGTCGCCAGCGGCACATACAAGAACGACGCGCTCACCAGCAGCCACATACAGCCCATCCACAGTGGCTTACCCCAGCCGTGCCACTTCTCCAGTTGTTCGGCCAGCCAGCCCAGCGCCACCGCGCCGCCGATGCCCAACAGGATCCACACTTGCAGATAAAACTTAAACGTGGTGTTCATGCGGCTGATGTCGCCCTTCAACACCACCACTTCCACCGCGAAGGTCAGGCCTACGGCCACCGCCACGATGAACAACCAGAAGCGTTTGGCTGTTGCCAGGCGCGGTCGCCAGAACAAAATCGCGATCAGCGTAAGCACTGGCACCGCCACGATCACTACCTCGCGCCCGCCGCGAAACAGCAGGAAGGTCGCGCCGACGATCGCCACGCCGATGATGACCAGCACCCACCACAGATTCCGCCAGACCGTGTTCAACACGCCACGCCACCAGCGCACGCCCCACTTTTGCAGTTCCCAGATTAACAGCGTGATGATCGGCAGCAGGAACAGCAGATGGATATTCAAGTACGCCCACACCGGCGTGAGTGAGCCTTGCCAGATTTCGGCACTGGAATAGGCCGTGGCATAATTGCGTGTGAACGGCAAAAAGCCGATGACGCCGATCGCCACAAAACCGATCGCGCGCACCAGCAAGCCCGCCCACGTCGACAGGCGATTCAACGGTTCATTAGCCAGCGTGCCCATGACGAGTGCCGCGCCGCCGATCAGCAGATATGTCGGATAATCCCACGTATTGGTCGCGCGCAGCGCGCCTGCGGTGATGCCCCCCAGCACGATCGATCCGGCGGCGGCCCACAGGCCGCTCGGACTGCGTGCCAGCCAACTGACGGCGATGACCAGCATCAACAGCGTCAGCGGCATCGCGATCATGTGCGCGTGCAGGTCGGCGTACAGGAATGTGAAGTACGGGAACTCGCTAATCGGTCCGGCTTCGGTGGGCGGCGCGGGAATCTCGCGCGTGGGCGTGAAGTACCACCACTCCGGCCGATAGTTCAGCGGCTTGCCCTCAAACAACATCTTGCCCAGGCCCGCCGTCGTCTTCACGATCAACTCGAC
>JACRBO010000280.1 GCA_016219235.1 Chloroflexota bacterium | reverse complement strand
GTCCGATCGGCCGCGGCGGCGTCTTCGACCGTGACTTGCAGCAGCGTGCGATTTTCCGGATTCAACGTGGTTTCCCACAACTGATCCGGGTTCATCTCACCCAGACCTTTGTAGCGTTGAATCGTCACCCTGTCGCTGGCGTATTGTTTCACCGTGTCGTCTTTTTCCGTATCGCTATACACGTACTTCACGCCGTGCTTCTTGGACTCGATGCGGTACAGCGGCGGCTGTGCAATGTAGAGATTGCCATTCTCGACCAGCGCCTGCATGTAGCGGAAGAAGAACGTCAGCAGCAGCGTACGAATGTGGCTGCCGTCCACATCCGCGTCGGTCATGATGATGGTGCGATGGTAGCGCAGCCTGTCCACGTCGAACTGATCGCCGATGCCGCAGCCCAACGCGCTGATCAACGACTTTACTTCGTTGTTCGCCAGAATCTTGTCCATGCGGGCGCGCTCGGTGTTGAGGATCTTGCCGCGCAACGGGAGAATCGCCTGGAAATGCCGATCGCGGCCCTGCTTGGCCGAGCCGCCGGCGCTGTCACCCTCGACGATGTAGATTTCGCATTTGGCGGGATCGCGCTCGGAGCAGTCGGCCAGTTTGCCGGGCAGCGTCAGCGATTCCAGCGCGCTCTTGCGAATGACCAGATCGCGCGCCTGGCGGGCGGCTTCACGCGCGCGCGAGGCGGTGAGGCACTTATTGATGATGGCCTTGCCTTCGCGCGGATTCTCTTCGAGGAAAGTACTGAACGCCTCGCCCACCACGCTCTCGACCTGCCCCTTCACTTCCGCGTTGCCCAACTTGGACTTGGTCTGCGATTCAAACTGCGGATCTTGCAGCTTGATGCTGATGATGGCCGTTAAGCCTTCACGCACATCGTCGCCGCTGAAGTTGGGATCGGAATCTTTGAGCAGACCGGCCTTGCGCGCGTAATCGTTGAGGGTGCGCGTCAGCGCCGATCGGAAACCGGTGACGTGCGTGCCGCCGTCGATGGTGTTGATGTTGTTGGCAAACGCATACACCGAATCGGTATAGCCGTCGGTATATTGAATCGCCGCTTCCACCGCCGTGCCGTTGATCTGCTTCTCGACATAGACCGGCGGATGCAGCACCTGGCGGCTCTTATTGAGATAGCGCACGAACGATCGGACGCCGCCCTCGAAGTGGAACGACATCTCGTGTCCGTCGCGCTCATCCATAAACTTGATCGTCAGGCTGCGCGTCAAGAACGCCATCTCGCGGAAGCGCTGAATCAACGTCTCGAATTTGTAATCAATGCCTTCTTTGAAGATGGCTATATCCGGATAAAAGCGCTGGTGCGTGCCGTGCAGCCACGTCTCATCTTTGGCCAGCTTCTTGATCAGCTTCACCGGGCCGGTCGGCTTGCCGCGTTCGTAGCGCTGCTGATACTCTTTGCCGTCCTGATGGATCGTCGTGAGCATCCATTCGCTTAAGGCGTTGACGGCGCTCACGCCGACGCCGTGCAAACCGGAGGCGACTTTGTAGCCCGCGCCGCCAAACTTGCCGCCCGCGTGCAGAATGGTCATGACCACTTCCACGGCGTCCATCGGCTTGCCGTTGGCGTCTTTCTGCGTGGGGTGCGGGCCGACGGGAATGCCGCGCCCATTATCGCGCACGGAGACGCTTAAATCCTCGTGAATGATAATGTCGATGTGATCGGCTTCACCGGCCAGCGCCTCGTCGATCGCGTTGTCGACCACTTCCGTGACCAGATGGTGCAGGCCGCGAATATCGGTGCTGCCGATGTACATGCCGGGGCGGCGGCGCACCGCTTCCAGACCTTCCAGCACCTGAATTTGACTGGCATCGTATTTGACTTTGTTTTCTTCCGCCACAGACCTTGCTCCTGAATTGGACGTTGGATGTTAGACGTTAGACGTTGGATGTTGGATGTTGGATGTTGGACGTTGGATGTTGGATGTTGGATGTTAGAGATTGGACAGTTGCGGCAAGTTCAACCGTTCAGACAAGATGGTCGATCGATTTTGGTAAAAGATCAAGGAGGCCGAAGCCAACCCGGCGGCGATAAAGGCATTACCCGCCATCGCGATCAGCCGCAGCCACGAATCGGGCGCAAACAGTTCCCAGACCAGACCCAGGCCCACGTAGATCACAACCGACAACGTCGCCAGGCCCAGCGTGGAGACGAAGAAAATTCGGGCAACCAGGGCGCTGATGCGCAGCGCGCGTGCCAGCGGCAAGCGATAGAGCGCCAGGCCATGAACGGTGAACGCCAGATAGAAGATCACCCACACCGCTGCGGTAACGATCAGCGCCGGCAAGAGTGAAGCCAGGCCCAGGCTGACGGCGCCGATCAAGGCCATGAGAATCGACACCGGAAACATGAGTATGACGGCGAGCATGACCGTCACCACGGCCAGCAGCAGCAACTGTCCGCCGACCGCCAATCCGCTGCGCAGCCATCCGCTGAAACCAAACGGCTCGGCGCGGAGCGGCAGCGTCAGCATCGCCCAGAACAAGCCGCCCAGCAACAACCCCACGGCACTCAGGCCGATCGCCGCGCCCACATACGCGCCCACATCGGTGAGCGGGAGTTTGAGCGGCGCCGTGCCGGTGACCAGTGGCGCCGTGGCATCGACGGCGGTATTGACCGCCGGCACGCCCACCACCCCTACGCTGAGCCATGCGAACAAGTTATAGTGACTCAGAAAATCTTTCAGGAGGCCGCTCATGTCTTGCACAGCCAGGCGCCCGTCGGCATCCAGTTCCGCCGAGATGCTTCTTAGATTAGGCTCAAACTGCGCGTATAACGCCTGCGCTTCCAGACGCGGACCGATCCACAGAAACAGGTCCAACAGCAATGGAATAATCATCAGCCACGGCTGTCGCCGCACCTGATCGAAACCCGCCGTCAGCGCTTCCAGCACGCCCACCAGCGGTCGTTCTTGCTGTCTTGAAGCAGACATCGGTTTGCGTTCCACAAAGATCAATTTTACCACAATCAGCGCCGGTTTGAAACATTTGTGCGAGAAAAATCGGCCTATCTCCGGGGGTTTTCGCTTGCAGATTGAATTGAGCCATGTTAGAATCTCGTTCCATTAGACCTCAAACACAGGGTGACGGTGCGGGTTGGCCGTCACTTTTTTTAACGCAAATTGACCGACCTTGTCAATATCATATTCGTGGCCGTATCGCGCGAAAGGAAGCAGAATCAAATTATGAGAAATCGAAATCTTGGTGGACGCAATCTGTGGATCGGCGTCATCGCCATCCTGGTGATCATTGGATTGTTGCTGCCACCCATTTCACTGGCTGAACGAGTGGGCTTGACGTGCGCAGGCACGACACTGGATGCCAGAACGCCGGCCACCACCACCCCCGATGGCCTTACGCTTGCCCTATCGGATCCGGCGCAGTCGTTGACGTTCAAGACACAAGCCGTCAGCGCCGATAAGTTCGACGCCAATCAAGCCGGCGACGAACTCCTGAAGGCGCGCGACGCCCTGCCCGTCAACTTGTTGCTACGCAGCCCCATCTATCAACTGGATGGCTGCGGCCAGACTGCGGTGTCGGGCAGCCTGGCGATCAATCTCCCCGAAGGCGCGAACACCGACGACACTTACGATCTATATGCCTGGGACGGCGCACAGTGGATGTGGCTGGGCGCCTATCTCGATCCATCCAGCAACACCGTCTCCGCGCAAATCGAAGCGCTGCCCAGGCAGCTGGCCCTGTTCCAATCGACCTCGGTTGCGCCCTACGTGGCCGCACAAATCACGCCCGGCCAGGCTATGCCCGCTGATGCGGTGTCACTGTTGAATGAAGTCTACGTTTACGGCTGGACATTGGCCGACGACGGTTCGCTCATGGCCGAAGCCGGCACGCTGCCGGCCACCGGCAATGCCAGGCTCATTCCCGTCGTGCGCTCAGAAGATGCCGGACCGGTGCGCACCTTCCTGGCCAGCGATGAGACCGTCAAAGCGCATGTCACTGCGCTGAGTGAACTGGCCGCACGCGGCAACTTTGCGGGTGTCGCCATCGATTATCGCGGCCTCCCGACCGACTATCGCGGCGACTTTACGCGCTTTGTTCAGCAGCTCGCCACGAGCGTGCACGCGCAGAACAGACTGCTGGCCGTGGTGTTACCGGCCCCTGCCATCGACGCCAACGGCGCGCCGGACATGGCCGGCTACGATTGGGTCGCTATCGGCGCAGTCGCCGACATGGTCCAATCGGATTTTGGCAAGAACCCCAATGATTATCTGGAAGGCAACGTCGCCCGCGCGCTGATCGATTGGGCGCCCACGCAAGTCAATCGCTACAAATTCCAGCCGATTGTGTCACTCGCCAGCCTCGACACACCGGCGGGCGGCCAGCCGGTGGAAGTGTCCTTTGCGGACGCCATCAAACCGATCGGGCAGTTGTCACTCGCGCAGCCGATGACGGTAACGCCTGGCTCGGACGTCAAGTTGTTGCTCGACAATCCCACCAGCGTCAGCGAGTATACGTTTGACAACCAGACGTTTGTGTACCGCTTCAATTATCAGGGCGCTACCGGCCAGCACGCCGTCATGGTGAATACCGCGGCCAGCCTGGGCCAGCGCCTGAGCCTGCTGCTGCCGCGCCGCATGCGCGGCGTCGTCATCAGCGGCCTGTCGGGCGATGTGCTGCCCAATGCCTTGAGTCAGGCCCTGACGGGCTTTCGCCAGCAAGCCGTACCCGGCAACCTGTCTTCTGAACTCAACATGGATTGGAAGATCGCGGGCAACGGCCAGACGGTGCTAAACTCCACCCGCCCGATCACAGACACCACGATCGTCTGGAAAGCGCCCACTGAACCCGGCACGTATAACATCGCGGCGATGATTGGCACGCAGAGCAAAGGGCAAGGTCAGATCATCGTGAGCGGCAGCGTCAGCGAGACGCTCAGCGCGACGGCCGGTGTCTCGGCGACGGGCGCACTCACTACGACCGTGACGCCGACGGCCACTGTTTCGGCCGCCTGCCTCAGCGCCAAATACATCGCCGACGTCACCGTGCCGGACGGCACGAAATTCAAGAACACGGAAGCGTTCACCAAGACGTGGAAGATTCGCAATGACGGCAGCTGCAATTGGCCCGACGATACCACGCTGGTCTTTGTCAGCGGTACCAAGATGGGCACGCCTGACAGTGTGAAAGTAGGTCAGGTTGTCAGCGGCACAGAAGTCGACGTGAGTGTGGCGCTCACTGCGCCTGAACAATTTGGCAACTACACCGGCCTGTGGCAGTTGAAGTCGGCGCAGGGCAATTTTGGCACGCAGCTCAGCGCCGTCATCGTGGCGGGCGATGCGCCGGCCAACGTCGTCGCCAGCGCGCCCAATGCGCCGCCCGTGGTGGCGCCCGGCGCGATCGGCAGTTTTGAACTGGGCGGCCACATCGATGGTCTGGGCGCCGCCGCCCTGATGAACCGCGCCGGTATGAAGTGGGTGAAAGTGCAAACCTTTGCCGGCGGCAATGCAGCCGGCATTATCGATTCGGCCCATGCCGCCGGCTTTAAGGTGTTGCTGGGTGTGCTCGGCGATAAGAGCCGGGTGACAGACGGCGGTTATCAAGACGAGTATGCGCGCTCGGTGGCGTCCATGGCCGCGGCCGGCGCAGATGCGATCGAAGTCTGGAACGAACCCAACATCGATCGCGAGTGGCCGACCGGCAGCGTCAACGGCGGCATCTACACGCAGTTGTTAGCGAAGGCCTACAATGCCATCAAGGCCGCCAACGGCGGCACGCTGGTCATCAGTGCGGCGCTGGCGCCCACCGGTTACTTTGCGGGTGGTTGTCAGGCCGCCGGCTGCAATGACGATGTGTTCTTGCAGCAAATGGCGGCGGCGGGCGCGGCTAGCTATATGGACTGTGTGGGCGCACATCACAACTCCGGCGCAACCGCGCCGTCGGCCTCGTCGGGGCATCCCGCCGATCAAAGCGGGCACTACAGTTGGTACTTCCAGCCGACCATGAATCTGTACTACGGAGCGTTCGGCGGGGCACGCAAAGTGTGCTTCACCGAGTTTGGCTACTTGAGCGATGACGGCTTCCCGTCACTGGAATCGACCGCCCCCGGCTTTGCGTGGGCGTCGGCGGTGACAGTCGAGCAGCAAGCCGCGTGGCTGGCCGAAGCGGCGGCCATGTCGATCAATTCCGGCAAGGTGCGCCTGATGATCATCTGGAACGTCAACTTCACCAACTACGGCAGCGACCCCATGGCCGGTTACGCCATCGTCCGACCGGGCGGCGACTGCCCGGCGTGTGATGCCCTGGGCGCCATCGTCGGTTCAAGATAACTTACAATTGACAATGCATAGTGCATAATGCTTAATTGATCGTGGTCACAGTCACCCTCAATTAAGCATTATGCATTTAGAATTATGAATTCGGAGCGAGTATGCGCAAACAGAATCCGTCGTTATTGAGCCGTATTCCTCTGCCCGTGATGGTGGCCGTCTGGCTGGTGCTGGTCGGGTTGGGCGCGGTGCTGGTCTATCAGGCGTTTTTCAGGCCAACAGATTCGGCCGCCAGGCCCACCGCAGTCGCGGCCGCACCGACGAAGGCCGCCGTTGGTAGCGCCGCGCTGGCAGGCGTTGCCACCGCGGTCCCCATCGCCGCGCCGCCGACGGCTGCCCCGGCGCAGCCCGCCGGACCGGCGCAACCGGCCGCCCCCGCCCCCACGCCGACCGTGCCCGCTTTGCAGGAATCCGGCATGGGCTTTGGCATTCAGGCCGATTACATCACGAGCGGCAGCGTCGATTTTACGCAGCAGGCTAAGCGTCTGCGGATGGGCTGGATCAAGCAGCAGATGCGGTGGGGGGTCTTCTCCCAGGCGCAAGGCCAGTTCGATTGGACGGGTTTCGATCGGGCGATCGACCAGGCCAATGCGAAGGGCCTGAAAGTGATGCTGAGCATCGTCACCGCCCCGCAGTGGTCACATCCCGCGTTGCAGCCCACCGCCGAAGATCCCGGCGCCATCAATGCGCCCCCGGACGATTTGAATCTATACGCTCAATTCGTGGGTGAAGTCGTTAAACGCTATCCGGGCAAAGTCCACGCGATCGAAATCTGGAACGAGCAGAACATCGACGCGGAATGGCGCTCAGTGCCGCAAGCCGTCAGCCCGGAGAAGTACGTCGAGATGTTGAAACTGGCGTCGCAGACGATCAAGGCTATCGATCCCAACGTGATCGTGATCAGCGGCGCGCTCGCGCCCACCGGTTACTTTGTGGGCGGCGGTTCGGCGGCCGGCTGCGACGACGGCCCGTATCTCAAGCGCATGGTCGATCTGGGCGCGTTGCCGGCCGTGGATTGTGTGGGTGTGCATGCGAACGGCTACAACGTCCCGCCCGACAAAACCAATGCCGAAGGTTACAATGATCCGAGTGCCACCTTCCGTGGGCCGTTTGAGAATCCGATCCCATCCTGGTATTTCCGCAGCACGTTGGAACTGTATCGCGATACGGTACAAAACCAGAAACCCCTGTGCATAACCGAGTTCGGCTGGGCCAGCAGCGAAGGCTTTGGCTACACGCCGCCGACTTACGAATTCGCCAACGACAATTCCCTGCAAGAACAGGCGGATTGGATCAAGCAGGCCTTCCAGTTGATGGAAGAGTGGAAATACATCAAGCTGGCGTTCCTGTTCAACATGAATTACGCGCAGATGTCGCCGGACAAAGAGCAGAATCGCACGGCGGGGTGGAGCATCAAAGACACCACCGGCGCGGACCGGCCGGCTTTCGAAGCGTTGCGTCTGTATATGAAAGCGCGTGCTGAAAGACTGGGCCTGCCGTAGATCGATTGGATCACACACAGTGAAGCGTTTCCTCCGTTACAGCTGGCTCGTCATCCTCAGTGGTTTAATCGCCTGCACACCCGTGCAGGCGATTGTCACTCCGACGACGACACCCGCACCGACCGCGACCGCCTGGCCGCGCGCCCGCCTGAAATCGCCGGAATACGGTATTCAGGCCTTCCTGTGGTGGAAGCCGGAAATTGCCAAGCGCGATCTGACGCTGATCCAGCAGCTGGGCTTTACGTGGGTCAAGCAAAACTTCGCGTGGCGCGACATCGAGAACCAGCAGAAGGGCCACTTCGAATGGGAACTGGCCGATAACATCGTGCGGCGCGTAGGCAAACGCGGCGAT
>JACRBO010000279.1 GCA_016219235.1 Chloroflexota bacterium | reverse complement strand
GGCGATCGTATTGGTCACGCATGACCTGGGCGTGGTCGCCGAAATTTGCGATAGCGTCGTGGTAATGTACGGCGGCAAAGTGGCCGAATACGGCTCGATCGATGTGGTGTACAACGCGCCGCAGCACCCGTACACGCAGCGTTTGCTGCAAGCCTTTCCCGATCTCAATCGCCCCGGCGATACATTAGCCTCCATTCCCGGCTATCCGCCGCGCCTGAATGAACTGCCGCCCGGCTGCCGCTTCGAGCCGCGTTGTCACGCGAGGATCGATCGATGCGCGAGTGTGCCGCCCAAATTGATTCAAGTGACGGGCGGTGAACTCGCGACGAACAGCGCAATTACTCGTCACTCGTCACTCGTTACTCGTCACGTGGCCGCCTGTCATCTGCTGTCCGGCCCGGAGGTTGACGCCTGATGCCCACGCCGATGCTGGCAATCAGCGGCTTGAAGAAATATTTCCCGGTGCGGCAATCGATGGGCGAGCTGCTGCACCGCAAGTCGCCGTCGTTTGTGAAGGCCATCGACGGCGTCTCGTTCGACGTGGCGAAGGGCGAAGTGTTGGCACTCGTCGGCGAATCGGGCTGCGGCAAGACGACCATCGCCAAGACACTGCTGGGGCTGGAAGAACAGACCGATGGATCGATCTTGTTTGACGGGCAGATCGTCGGCGTGCGCGAGCGTCGTCGTCGTGCGGGTTTAGTGGCGCTGGAATCTTCACCGCAACCTCAAGTGGTCACGCGTGAACAGATGAATCTGCCGACCGTATCGATGAAACACCTGCGCCAGAAGGCGCAGATGATCTTTCAAGACCCCTACGAATCACTCAATCCCCGATCGACCATCTTCGACATCGTGGCCGAGCCGTTGGAAGTGCATGGACTGATCAAGCCGCGACCACAGCGCATCGCGCGCGTGAAAGCGGCGCTGGAAGATGCAGGGCTGCGTCCCGCCGAAGATTATTTCTTGAGGTTTCCGCATGAACTCTCGGGCGGGCAGCGACAGCGCGTGGTGATCGCGGGCGCATTGGTCCTTGAGCCGGAATTGCTCGTGGCCGACGAACCCGTCTCGATGCTGGATGTGTCGATTCGCGCCGACATTCTTAACCTGCTGCGCGGCCTGCGTGATTCACGCGGTATCAGCATCTTGTTCATCACGCACGATCTGGGCACAGTCGCTTACTTCGCCGATCGTTTGGCCGTGATGTATCTGGGCCGCATCGTCGAGATTGGCATGACGCACGAGGTCCTGACAAATCCACAGCATCCTTACACAAAGGCGTTGCTATCGGTTGTGCCTGTGCCCAATCCGCGGCTTCGTCGCGACCGGGTGATTTTGCAGGGCGAAACACCCAACCCCATCAACCTGCCCACCGGCTGCCGTTTCCATCCCCGCTGTCCCGTGGCGATCGAGCGCTGCAAAGAGATCGATCCGCCGTTTGTGGAAGTCATTGCCGGCCATAAGGCTGCGTGCCTGTTGGCTGGAACCTTGAGCGAAGCTAAGAGCTGATATAATACCGTTGACGTTGGTGGATGACTGGTGAGCACTATGAGCGATAAGGATAGCGAGGTAAGCCCGTGGATACAATCTATGACTTGCGCCTCAATATTGAGGAGTTGCACGACGGCGGTGACTATAAGTATATGGGGACCAGCCCAGACCTCCCTAATTTGATCGTGGCCGGGGACAGCATAGATGAGGTGCTAGGGGCGGCGCCTGGTGTGGCACGCGCTCTAATCGAAACCATGCGCGAGCAAGGACAACCGTTGCCAGGCGGATTGACTCAAGCCCCTCAGCCCCTTCAGACCCATATTTTGGTGCCGGCATGAAATATGCCGAGCTAGTCAAAAAACTGAAACGCCTGGAGTGCGAGTATGTGCGCCAGGCTGGAGGGAGCCACGAAATCTGGCTTAATCGACGCACCGGCAAGAGCGCACCTATTCCATACCATCGCACAAAGGACATCGGACCTCAGTTAATGTCGCGGATACTGCGCGAACTCGAAATTGATCGGAATGAATTTGACCGTGCATGAAGCGACATCTAACTTGAAGGAGTAGGAGAAGCACAGCCAGAGGCTGTGCTTCTCTTTTCGCTGTTTAGCCCAACCGAACGCCCCCGCAAGAATCGTAAAGTCTCCGGCCTGAACGGCTGAATTTTCCACTCAGTGCCGCAAGCAACATCAAGAGAATGGCGCGTGTTCTGGCTATACTGTGTCGGCATTACATATTCATTTGGAGGCACAGTATGAACACGCAGACATTCAGCATCGCGCCCATCGGTTACGTGCGCGCCAGTACGGACGGCTTCTGCCTGGAAATCAAGCCGGAGTATCGGCCTGCGCTCAACGGTTTGACGGGCTTCAGCCACATTGACGTAGTCTGGTGGGCGCACTTGCTCGATGCGCCTCAGTATCGGGCCATCGTGGAATGCGATCAGCCGTACAAAACAGCGCCGGCCAAATTGGGCATCTTCGCCACTCGTTCGCCGATCCGGCCCAATCCGGTGGCCGTCACGCCCGTGGCTATCCTCAACATTGACTATGAGCGCGGAATGATTTACATTCCCTACATCGATGCTGAAGACGGCACACCCATTATCGACTTGAAACCCTATCATCCCTGCACCGACCGGATCAAACAGGTGAGCCTGCCCGACTGGTGCAGTCACTGGCCGCAGTGGTATGAAGATTCAGCCACGTTCGACTGGGCGGCGGAGTTCGTCAACGCCCGCTAGCTCAACCGTGCTTAACTGATTCCAACCGGCCAGACCGATCATCGCGATCGGTCTGGCTGATCTTGTTGTCGATGAGGAGCAAGTGTATGGAACCGAAGATCGTCGATCGGGCGCAGCTTATGCTGGTGGGTTTCAACTTCTTCGGCGATCCGTTCAAGCTCAGCGGCGGTTGGACCGAAGAGAACGAGATCGGTCGCGTGTGGCAGCGTTTCATGGCCTACTTCATGCAGCAGCCCGAACGCATCAAACACATCGCTGCGGCCTCCGTCTTCTATGAACTGCACGTGCAGCACGCCGAGACCCGGCGCACCGGCGAGTTTGAAGTCTTCGTCGGCCTGGAAGTAAGCCAGTTGGAAGATGTGCCGGTGGAACTGTCGATCAAGATTCTGCCTCCGAGCACGTACGCGGTCTTCACGCTGATCGGCCAGCAAATTACGTCCGATTGGCCCCGGCTCATCGAAGACTGGTTGTCTCAATCGGGCTATCGCCGCGCGGGCGATTACGGCTTCCAATACTATGACGAGCGCTTCAAGGACATGCAGCACATCGAGGAGTCGGTGCTGGATGTCTATGTGCCTGTCACGCGCTGAGCGCCGCTTATGCACGCCGTTGATTTGATGGCTCAAGCACTCGACTTTATCGAGGCGCACCTGTGCGAAGACATCGCCGTGGGTGACATCGCCGCAGCGGTATCGTACTCGGTCTATCACTTCTGCCGCACGTTCAACCAGGTCACGCATCACACGCCCTACGACTATCTGATGCGGCGGCGACTGGCCGAAGCCGCCTGCGAATTGCTTCAAACCGATCGAAAGATCATCGATCTGGCCTATGCGTATCAATTCAACAACCCCGAAACATTCTCGCGTGCCTTCAAGCGCGTGTTCGATGCGCAGCCCAATCAATTCCGAAAGCAAGGCGGCCTGCCGTGGCCGGGCTTGATGCCGCGTTTGACGTTGGCGCATCTTGAGCAGATTGCTAAAGGACCCTATCTGAAGCCCATCATCGTGGAGCGAGATGCTTTGCAATTAGCCGGTGTGATGACGCTGGTTCACGAAGTTGCTGCCAATCCGATCGAACTGTGGCAAATCTTCGCGGCCGCGCTGCGCAATCACGGCGGACTGGCGGCCACTGACGTATATGGCCTGACGCTATATCCCGCCAACGCTGACCAGTCGGGTATCTTTTACATGTTGGGCACGCCTGTGACGGACCTCGATGCGTTGAAGGCCGCCTGGGTGGTTAAAACACTGCCAGCCCGGCAGTATGTCCGCTTCATTCACAAGGGCCTGCAGCGCGACCTGCCCCTGACATTGGACTATGCTTATCACACCTGGCTGCCCCAATCGGCGCGGCCAGTCGCCGCGCCGCATATCCTCGCCCGCTATGCCCCTGGCTATGAAGACTCGGCCGTCGCCGAGTGCGAAATCTACCTGCCCGTGGCCTGATCGACCTGCCTAAATCGGTCTTATCTCGCCTGTCAGGCGCTAATTTTTACTAAAATTTCACCGTTTACTATATGAACATTGCCTGATTCAATCGCCCACCACTAGGTGTGTGTTCTGGCACAATCGCCAGATGTGGGCTGCCCAAATTGCCCCTTGACAGCCGCAAGCCGGGGCATGTTAGAATTTTGGTGTAGCAGCATCACCACGTTTTTCCCCTTGTTTTGCCGATCAAATCGGTGCTTTCACGGTCATCTGAAACTGACTACTCAATAGAAAATCGAGCCGTCGTGCCCGCGGGCCGACGGCCCTCTACCATCAAACTGGAGACGGCCATGCAGGACCGGCTGATTACGGCGTTGCGCCAACTGAACACGCCTTACGCCGAGATGCGTTTGGAGCGGTGTGAATCAACCGCGATTACGTTTCGCGGCGATCAACTGGAGTCGATCGATACCTCGATCGACTACGGCGGTTTCACGCGCGCGCTGGCGACACAGGGCGGCTGGGGCGCGGTGATGTTCACCGGCGAGGCCGATCTGCGCGGCCAGGTGCTTGACGCGATTCGACTGGCGCACACGATCGATTCCGATCCGATCACGCTGGCCTCGATCGCGCCGATCACCGATCGGGTGTGCGCCGACCTCGCAATTGATTTTCGATCGGTCGCGTTGGCCGACAAGCAGGCGCTCATTGCCGGCTACAACGATCAAATGTTGCGCTGTGATCCGCGCATTGAATCCACCTACGTGTCGTATTTCGATACCTTCGTCACGACGTGGTACGCCAATACGGATGGCACGTTCATCTATCAAGAGCGGCCGTTGATCGATCTGCAACTCACGGCGATCGCGCGCGACGGCGATGCGGTGCAGCGCGGATCAAAATCGCTGGCGTTGGCGCGGGGCTATGAGGCCGTGATCGATCGATCGGATCTGGCGCAGGCCGCCGCGCAACTCGCGCTTGAACAGTTGTCGGCGCGGCGCGTGCGCAGCCGGCGCTATACGGTTGTGCTCGATCCGATCATGGCGGGCCTGTTCACACACGAAGCGTTTGGGCATTTGTCGGAGGCCGACTTTATCGCGGAGAATCCACAGGCGCAGGCCATGATGACGTTGGGGCGGCAGTTCGGCCCGCGCAACCTCAACATCTTCGACGATGGGTCGGTGCCGCACTTGCGCGGCAGCGCGAAATACGACGACGAAGGCGTGCCGATGCAAAAGACGTGGCTGATGCGCGACGGTGTGCTGGTGGGGCGGCTGCATTCGCGTGAGACGGCCGGCATGATGCATGAACAACCCACGGGTAATGGGCGTGCGACCTCGTACCGCTATGCGCCGCAAGTGCGCATGACCAACACGGCCATCGCGCCGTCCGATGGTGGCTCGCTGCACGACTTGATTCGCGACGTTGATCTGGGCGTGTATGCGTGCGACTGGGCAGGCGGCGAGACGATGCTGGAAGACTTCACGTTTGTGGCCAAGCACGGTTGCATGATTCGCAAAGGGCGACTGGCTGAGCCATTGCGCGCGATGACGTTGACGGGCAATCTGTTTGAGACACTCAATAAGATTGATGGGATTGGCAGTGACTTCGCGTGGGATGATAGCAGCGGTGATTGCGGCAAAGGCGCGGAAGGGCTGGCTGTGTGCGACGGCGGGCCGCATCTGCGTATTCGAGATGTCTTAGTGGGTGGGGCTTAAAGGCTGATCCACGAATCTGCACGAATGAACGCGAATTGAATCCTATTCGAGAAGATTGGTGTGAATTCGTGGATCGATTGGAGGTCGCATTGGAAACGCAAACTGAACTCATCGAACGAAGTTTATCGGTAACACGCGTGGGCTGCAAGTACAGTCGCGTCAAGGCGATCGAGCAGCAGACCTTTCGCGGGCGGGCGGCGCGAGCGGTGGCGCGCGGCAAAGTGGGACACGCCAGCACGACCGATGGCCTGAGCAACGCTCAGCTGATCGCGCGCGCCATCGAGACGGCGCAAGTGGACGCGCCCGCGAATTTGATCTTGCCCGAGACGGTGACATCCAGCACAACGCCGGATTCTGCGCTGATGCAGTTGACGGAGATCGAACTGCGCGATCTGGCACGGCAGATGATGCGCACCATCAAACGCAATCAACCGGAGATCGCCATCGAGTTGGAACTGCGCCGCCTGCACGAGACCGTGGAAGTGCACAACAGCAACGGCGGCGAGGCGCAGTTGACGCACACCTGGCTGGAAGGCGAAGCGTGGGTGGAGCGACACGCGGGCGATGACGTGCTCGTGGCGCTGGACAACTTCTCGACGGCGCGGCTGGACGACAGCCCACTCGATTTTGCGCGGCGCATGGCGCGGCGGCTGCGCTGGGCACAGACACCGATCGAGCCGCAGCCTGGCCCGCAAGCGGTGATCTTTTCGCCGACGGCGTTCGCCTCGTTGTTGCAACCGATGTTGTGGGCATTCAACGGCGCGCACGCGCTGGCCTCGACCGGGCGCGCCAGCAAGCGTCGCGTGGGCTTTGCGACGAAGATCGGCAAGGCGGTGTTCGATCCGCAGTTCAGCCTGTACGACGATGCCACCCTGCCCGATCGGCCGCACAGCACTGCCGTCGATCACGAAGGCATGGCGACGCGCCGCACGGCGCTAGTCGAACGCGGCGTCGTCGCAGGCTTCTATCACAATCTTGTTTCGGCGGCGCAGGCCGAGACCATCAGCACGGGCAACGGCTATCGCGATCTCATCGATCCGCCTCTGCCCAGCCCGACCAATGTGCGGGTCGCGGGGGGCGCGCTGCGCCTATCGGATATGTTGAAGAACCTCGAACATGGTTTATTGATTGACCTGATTGGCGATAGTGATTCGTCGATCGGCCTGAACGGGGACTTCTCGCGCACGATCGTTTTGGCGTACCAG
>JACRBO010000278.1 GCA_016219235.1 Chloroflexota bacterium | reverse complement strand
GAAGAAGGACGATTGCTTCATCAGCGACGCCGCCCTTGCCCGCTTCGCGCCAGGCCGATCACGATCACGCTGAGCAAGCCAACGACAGCCAAGGTCAACGGGCGTTCTTCGTCCTTGGCGGGAGCCATCGTCCCCAATCGGAACGTGGCGATGTTACTCTCGTCGAGCGTCACATCGCGCGGCAGCACGCCCTGTTTCCACAGCAAATACGCCGTCACTTGCCACTCTTCCTCGGCGGTGATGTAATCCGGGTTGTACCACGGCATCGAAGTCTGGATGATGTGATGCAGTTCCGCGCCATTCTTGTAACGCTGCAACGTCCCCGGTCCCAGCACGGCGGGCACAGCGTGTGGCAGTGAGAACCCCTCGGGCGGATGGTTGGCCGCGTGACACCTGGACTGCCAGCAGTTCTTCTCTTCCGGCCCAAAGACTTCGCGCCACTCCTCGGTCAGGCCCTGCCCTCTGTCACCATGACATGGAATGCACACCAGCCAATAATACACCGCCCCCTTGTCAATTTGCGAGGGCGGATTAGACATGGCGACCGGCCGATCGAGCCGGTTCCACGTCAAGGTCAGGATCAGATCGGGCACGGCGGTCAAATCGGGCGTGGCGACCAACGCGGGTGTACCGCGCCCGATCGAAGTGGCGGACGGCGTCGGTTCTACGCCTTCACCGGCGCGCGCGCGATTCAGCGGTGTACCGCCCTGAAAGATCGTCAACGCGATGATGGATGCTGCGGCGATAATCACGATGGGGAAAAGTCGCATACCTGTCCGAGGCCAATCGAGGTTAGGGTGAAGCCGGGGCTAGTTTACACCCGATTGGACAAATTCAAAAGACAATACTGCGCAGCATGTTGCGAGGTTCATTGTTCAGCGCGGCGGAGCCACACCGTAAAGACCGCCCCCTCTCCCGGCACACTGTCCACCGTAATGTGGCCGCCCAGCCGGTCTACGATCTCTTTGGAGATCGCCAGCCCCAGCCCGGTACCGGGCGCGCTGGCCCGCCGCCCCACCTCGCCCCGATAGAATCGCTCGAACAATCGGGGCAAATCTCTGGCCGAAATGCCGGGGCCGGTATCGCGCACCGTAAACGTCACCCACCGGTCATTGTCCGCGGCATTCGCCAGCACCAGCACGCTGCCGCCGTGCGGTGTGTAGTTGATGGCATTGGTCACCAGATTGGTGACCACCTCCGTCAAGCGTTCCGGATCGATGAAGACCAGGGGCAAGTCTTCGGCCGCTTGATAGTCCAGCGTCAAACCGCGCTCGATCGCCAGGTTGACCCGATCGGCCACCAACTGCCGCAGCAACGGATCCAGCGGCGTGGGTACCGGCTCGATGCGCGTCACGCCCAGGTCAAGCCGTGACAGATCGAGCAGGTCTTCGATCATTTTCTCCAACCGGCTTTGTTCGCGGCGCAGCGTCTGCAAATACTCGCTGTGTTTCTCCGGCTTGCCGCGCTCCAACAGGCCCAGATACAGCTTGATATTCGCCAGCGGCGTGCGCAATTCGTGATTGACGTTGGAGATGAATTGGTCTTTGGCGCGATCGAGTTCCTGCAAACGCTGGTTCGCCTCGCTGAGTTCGCGCGTTCGATCGGCCACTCGCTGCTCCAGCGTCTCTACCAGCCCCACGCGATACAGTGCATTAGCCGCCATTTCTGTCATGCCCACCAGCAGCTTCAACTCGCCGTCGTGAATATCACTCTTGCGCCCGATCCATAGCGCGCCAATCACGGCTTCCTGCGTCGATAGCGGCGAGCACGCGGCCGCCCGGATGCCGTTCAATTGATCGGTCATGGCAAACAATGACGCGGCGTGGATGTCATTGTTGAGATAGGGCCGGCCGGTCGCCATTACCTGCCCGGTCAGGCTGTGATCGCAGGCCAGCCGTTGGCCGGTCCAGTCTTCCCACGCGCCGCGCGCCATGACCACCACGCACTCGCTGCTCGTCGACTTGCGTAGCACCAGCGCCGCGCTATCCATGCGCAGCAGGCGCATCACCTGGTTGACAATCACAGGTAGTAGATCACCGCGCGACGGTGCTGCCCGCAGTGAGGCGGCCACACTCAGCAGCGCCTCCAATTCGCGTTCGCGCTGTTTGCGCTGCGTGATGTCGCGTCCCACGCCCAACAGGCCGGCCGGTGCGCCGTGCTCGTCACGAATGAGCGTAAAGGTCGCCTCGCTCCAAAACGTCGAACCGTCTTTCCTGTAGTACTCCAATTCCAGCGTGCGCGACAGCGTCTGCGTGGTATCAGCCAGGCGTTCCGGCGTTAACGTCTCCGCCAGCACGGGCAAGGCAACTGCCAGCGAGGCGGGTGTCATGTGCTGCTCAAACGACATCGCCTGCATTTCCTCCAGTGTAAAGCCGCGCCTGGCTGTCACCGACGGACTGACAAATGTGATCTTCATGCTCAAGTCCATCAGCCATACCGTATCACTGACGTTTTCGGTAATAAGCCGGTAGCGTTCCTCACTCAAGCGCAGCGCGGCTTCGGCCGCCCGGTGAGCCGTGATGTCTTCGACCACGACAAACACTTTGGAAAATGTTGCTTCGCTGCCCGGAGCGGCCAGCCAATGCAGTCGCACGTGCAGCCGGCGGCCATCCAGCATCTGATTGATGCCTTCGCCGTCGAAGTGGGTGTGGCCTGCCGCCATGCTGCTCAATTCGGCGCAGAAAAGTTGGTGCGCGTCCGGCGGCAAAATCTGATCGAGCGTTGTCAACAACTCGGCTCGATCGTGCGCGCCGTACAACTGCACGGCGGCATCATTCACGTCGGTGATCCGGATCAACGGCAGACAGTCCGTCACCACCTGCGGGCGCGCGGCCAGGTACGCCTCAAAATCTTGCACGCCCTGTGCCCGCAGCTCGAGTAGCCGCTGCTTCACCGCCGAAAAATCTTGCTCCATCAACACCACCGGCGAATACTGAAACAGGCTGCGATATCGCGCCTCGCTGGTCTGCTGCCGTTGACGCGCCAGCGACCAGCGATCAAGCAGGATCAAGGTCACGCCGGATGACAGCAGGCCCAGTATCGCCAGCGTGCCTATGAAGTAGGCCAGTGTCATCTGGCCGTGTTTCAGCAGGGTTCGAGGGATCTCCAGTTCAAGCACCACCGCCGGATCACCGTTGACATCCGGCAACCACGCCCGTCCGATCAGCTGGTCGTCATTCACGACTTCAATTTCGGGCGTGCGCGCGGCGCGTGTCCGGGTCAAAGTGCCAAACTGAGGGGCAGTGGCTACATCATCAACCCGCCGCAGACGGAAGGAGAGTTGCATCAAGCGCGCCAGACGCGTTTGCTCCGAGACATCCAGGTAACGCCCCAGGATCAACGTACCGCGCGCCGGTCCGGTCGCCTGGCTTGTCAGGATCGATCGGGCCGCGATGAACAGTGCATCCTGAGGCAGCAGCAGCGTGCCCAACACAGCATCGTTGGGCGGCAGGTGTGT
>JACRBO010000281.1 GCA_016219235.1 Chloroflexota bacterium | reverse complement strand
TTGCGGCGCTGATAACCGTCTCTTCCCGGTTTAGCAGCGGCTGACCCAGGCGCATGACTTCCTGCTCGTCGGTAAAGTATTGTTGGGCTGACTCCGGCGGGAAGAAGTCAAAGTCGGTCTTGCCGACCGCTTCGGCTTGCGAGGCCGCGCCCAGCACGCGCAGATGGGCCAGGTTGTTGACTACAAACCGGCTCGTCCGATCTTTGATGTAAACCGAATCCGGCAGGTTATCGATGAGCGTGCGCAGCCGGTTACGTTCTTCAACCAGAGCCGCTTCTACTTCTTTGATTTGTGTGATGTCACGCGTCATGCCGACCAGGCCAACGATGTTGCCGTCAACGTCGCGCAGCGGGACCTTGGTCGAGATATGCCAGCGCGGGTTGCCTTCTTGATCGGCGCTGCGCTCTTCGTACCCGACCAGCGATCGACCCTCTTCGATGATCGGCCGCTCGGCATCATAGTACTGCTGAGCCAGGTCGGCCGGGTAGAAGTCAAAGTCGTTTTTGCCGCGCAGTTCTTCAAATGACGATGCGCCGTCCAACCGAATCTCGGCGGCGTTGGCCAGCGTAAAGCGGCTCTGTGTATCTTTGGCGAAAAGGCGCTCTGGCAGGGTATCGATCAGCGTGCGCAGCAGGTTGCGTTCTTGCGCCAGATCCAGCTCGATCTGGCGGCGTTCCGTGATGTCCTGATTGGAGCCGTAGTAGCGCAGAATCTTGCCGGTCTCATCCCGATCGATGTTGATGCTGACTGAGATGTAGCCGACCTGACCGTCGGCGTACCGGATGCGATGCTCCAACTCCCGGCTGTAGTGCCGATCGGTGGAGGTTAGCGCCCGTTCAATCTCTGCGCCGACGACGGGCAGATCATCCGGATGGACGAAGTGTTGGGCGTAATAGCCCGACGAGAGTTGATAGCCGCCATGTTCGGCTGCGGTCGTGCGGAAGATTGAGAAGAATTGATCGTTGAACTGGAACAGATCTTTCTCAACGTCGTATTCCCAGTACGCCAGTCGGGCGACGCGCAGCGCGTCGGATAGCCGGGCCTCACTGCGGCGCATGGCTTCTTCGGCCCGCTTACGCTCGGTGATGTCCTGATTGGCGCCGTGGGTCTTGATGGTGCGGCCCTGCGCGTCCTGCTCGATGTAGTAGCGCACCGTGATGTAGCCTGGCTCGCCATCGCCGTAATAAATGCGATGATCGATCTGGCCGCGAAAGTCGGGGTCGGTGGCCGTCAGCGCCTTGCCGATTTCGGCGCCCACCATGGGTGCATCGTCCGGGTGGACGAACCGCTGCACATACTGCGCCGACGATAGCGTGTAGCCGCCTTCCCGTTCGGCGGTCGTGCGCATGAGCGCATAGAATTGATCGTTGAAGGTGAAGGTGTCGGTCGGGACGTCGTAGGACCAGTTGCCCAGCTGGGCAATGCGCAGCGCTTCGGACAACTCTGTTTCGTTGCGCTGCAGCGCTTCTTCGGTCTGCTTGCGTTCGGTGATGTCCTGTATCACGCCGACCAGGCCGGCCAGCTGGCCGTGCGCGTCGGTGAACGTGGCTTTATTGAAGATGACGTTGTGCCGGCTGCCGTCGGCATACACAACCGCAGCTTCATAGATCTGCACGCCAGGATTGTCCAGCAGCTTTTGATCTTCGGCCTGATATTTCAGGGCGAGATCATGCGGGGCGATGTCAAACACCGACTTGCCAGCAAGCACCTCGCGCGTCCAGCCCAGATACGATTCATAGGCGCGGTTGCAGCCCAGATACGCGCCGCGCATGTCCTTGAAGAACACCGGCGCCGGGATGCTGTCGATGAGGGCCGACAACAATTGTTGCGTGGCCTGTGACGCCTCCACCGCCTGTCGTGTCCGTTCGAACAGCTGCGCGTTTTCCACTGCAATTGCGATCTGGTCAGCCATGTTCTGCAGCACGGTGACGTTGGTCTCGTCAAACGCATGCGGCTCGGTCGATTGCACATCCAGCGCGCCCAGCACTCGATCGCCCACACTGAGCGGCAGGGCAATTTCCGATTGGGTGTCGGGCAGCAGCGGATTGCTGAAGCGCAGCACCTCACCGCTCACCTCGGCGGCGACGCGCGGTCGTTGCGACGTGATGGCCGCACCGACCATCGATTTGCCCTGAATGTCCAGCTTGTGATTGAGATTCTTCAAGACCTCACCGGCCTGGCCGGTCGCTTCGCGCAACAGCGCGTACTGGCCAGTGTGATCCAGTGTAAAAACAGCCGTGTAGTAGAAACCAAAGCGATCGGTGATGAGGTTGACCACTTCGCGCAGCAGTTGATCGGTGTCCAGAATCGAAGCTGCGGCGCGACCGACTTCGGCGCTGGCTTGCAGCTGCACGGCCAGGTGTTCTTGTTCTTGCTGGGTGCGCAGCTCATGCTGGGTGGCGATCTGATCCAGGAATGCGGCCGAGAACTGGCGTGTCAATTTGAGCGCCGCGACTTCGTGCCGCGCGTCCTTCGCGACAATGTCGGTCACGATCGCGGCGAGTAATTGGACCAGGTTTGAGGCCATGGTGTACGTCACGCCCTGTCGGACCAGATCGATGGCCGGTTCTCGAATGGTGTTCAGGTCGTTGACGTTCTCCAGCCAGACGAACCAGGCCGTGCCGATGGCCTCGGCCACTTCGCTGGCACGCTGCGGTGCGCCCAGCATGACCGTGCTCTTGGGCGCGCGCATGCGCCAGGCCTGGGCTAGCTGGCCCAGGATCGTGTCGCGATGGGGGGCCAGAGCTGCTGCCAGATCGCGTCCGTCGCTTGCGCCAGGCGCTCGGGATTGTTTCTTCATCATTCGTTCTCCTGCGTCCGATCAGGCGCGTGGTTGTCCTGGCCGGTGCTCCGGTCGGGCGCAAAGCCTAACTGCACGCCCACGCCGCTGATGCCGGTAATGCGGCTCAGTTCGTTGACGGCCACGCGCAGAATGGCGTCCAGGCTGGTGGGTTGGTGAATCTTATCGGCGGTTTCGGCGATAGCTCGATCGCGTTGCGCGGACGATTGCGCGACATCGGTCAGGCGTTGATTTTCCAGCGCCAGCGCCAGCTGTTGCGTGATCCCGTTGATGAAGGCTTGCTCGTCGTCGGTGAAGATACGCGCCTGCTCATCTTCGAGCGTGATGGCACCGATCGGGGTGCCGCGCAGCTCGATCGGAATGCGGACTGACCGCCCCGGCGCCTGCGGGGTCCGGGCTAGCTGGCGACGCTCATAAGTCAATGTCTGGTTGAGCGCCTGAACCTGCCAGGCTTCGCCCGTCAGGCGGCGATTGAGGGCGTCCAGATCGGCCAGGGCCTGCTGTTGCGCGGCTCGCAAGCGGATGTTGTCGAGCGCGGCAGCGGCCTGGGCCGCCACCAGCTGCGCGAGGTTCTCGTCGTCGGTCGTAAATGGGTTGCCGGGCTTAGAGCGTGTAATGGCCAGCACGCCCAGCACGCGGTTCTGCCACATCAACGGCACCCCCATCGCACTGTGGAAGGGGGCATCGGCGAAGGCGCTGGCTCGCCCGGTCCAGGCCAGGTAGTCATCCACGCGCAAGATCAGGCCAGACTCAAAGACCTTGCCCACCAGTCCTTCGCCGATGCGCAGCTGGCGGCCGGTCAAATCGATCGGGCCGACGTTGACGGTGTGGCGCAGTTCCAGCCGTTCCTGATCGATGGCAAACCAGAGTCCTACACCATCGGCATTCAACAACGAGCTGCTTACGTCTTCGACGCGCTCATACAGTTTGATCTGATCGGGCTGGCCGGATAGTTCGAGCGACGCGGCCAGCAGGCCGGCGATCTGTTCGGTGCGCGCCTGTGCCCGCCGATATTGCGCGGCGTTGTTGATGGCGACCGCGATCTGATCGGCCATGCCCTGCAGCACGGCGGCGCTACTGGCATCGAAAGCGGCCGGTTGCGTGGACTGTACGTCCAGGGCGCCCAACACCTGGTCGCCCACGATCAGCGGCAGCGCGATTTCTGACCGTGTGTCAGGCAGCAACGGGTTGGCAAAGCGCACCGCTTCAGTGCCCACATCCAACGCAATGCGAGGGTGGCGAGTGGTCACAGCGGTGCTGATCATGGACCGTCCGCCGATCTCCAACTTGTGGCTGGACTGTTTAAGCAGTTGCGCAACATCGCCCGGTCCGCTGGCTTCGCGCAGGTTGGCCCACTGGCCGGCCTCGTCAAGAACGAAGGCAGCGGCATAATAAAAGCCAAACCGTTCCGTGATCAAGGTCATGGCCTGTTTAAGGAGTCGATCTGGATCGAGGATGGATGTCGCCGCGCGGCCGACTTCGGCGCCGGCCTGCAATTGCGCCGTCTGCAGTTCGACGCGCCGTTCCAGGGTCTCGACCGATTGCTCCAGCTGGGCGGCCATTGAATTGAACGATATGGCCAGGCCCGAAAGTTCATCGCGGCCGCTTATCGGCGCCCGTACCGACAGATCGCGTTCAGCGTCCAGCCGGCGGATAGCGGTGCTCAGTTGCGACACGCGGGTCAGAACGATTTTGTCCAGCAGGAGCATCGACGCAACGCCCAGGATCAGGCCGGCCACCAGCAGCGCCGCGACCACCAGGTTCAGGCTGGCCTGGCCGCGCTGATAGATGGTGCGCGCTTCACTGACCTGTACGATGAGCGCCGGCTGGTTATTGAGATCGGTCAGCAGGCTATAGCCGGCAATCGTCTCGGCATCAAGCGCGCGGGTGGCGCCGGGCGCCGCTGGCGACAGACTGGCTTTGATGCTTTCCACTGGCTGAGGCAGTTGCGGTGAAGCCCACTCATAAGTGCTGATACTCAGCTGCGTGGTCTCGGCCAACCGTTGGATCTCTGCCACATTAAGGTAACGGCCCATGATGAGCATGCCCGCACCTGGCCCGTCACCGTTGGAGGTCAGAATCGGGTGCGAGACGATCAGGAGTGCGCCTTCGGGTAACGCCATCAAGCCGGTTAAGGCGCCGTCGGGCGTACCGGGGGCCAGCAGCCGATCATTTACCGTAAGGTGCGCCAGCAGCCCCTCGGGCACAGCTACATCGCTCTGCGTTGTCAGGTCATAGCTGCGAATGTATACGACCTCGGCCGTTGGCTTAACGACCGCAATGATGTTTAGCCGCAGGTTGTCAAATACGCTATCGGTCAGGTTGTTAGTGGCAAACTCGGCGTTGCCGTCTTGAGCAAAAGCATACATGTCATCCCAGCGTGCATAGTCGCGGTCCGATGCGTTCAGAGTGGCTTGCGTTGCATCGACCGCCTTGAGCACGCGCTGCACATCGCGACTGATTGTCTGGGTTTCCAGTTCAGCAAAACCGGACGAGATAATACTGGCAACCACCAGATACAAGATCAGCACGAGTCCGGCCAGAAGCAGGCCGCCGTTCAGCAAGAGTCTTTTGCGTAGGGTCATGCGGCTGTGCCTCCGTTGCCCTCGGGCGAGACAGCCGGGCCGGCGGTTGAGCCCGCCAGCCCGGCGCCTATCTCTACTTTGACCCGGGCTGTCGTCAGGGCGCGGCTCAACTCATCACCCGCGATCTGGATGATGCTCTGCATATTGGACGCGGCCAGCATCTTGCGGCTGACCTCGGTGATGAATTGTTCACGCTGGGCGCGGCGCTCGGTTTGCTCCAGCAGGCGCGCATTGTCGATCGAGATGGCAATTTCGCTGGCGACGGCTTCCAGCAGAGCGCGATCGCCGGCGCTCCACGCTCGATCGGGATCGACATCCTGCAACTTCAACGCGCCGATCGGCTCGCCGCGCACGACGATCGAAGTGCTGAGGTCCGCAGCCGGTGATGCGCCCTGGGCGCCGGGTGCGACGTCTTGAATCGTCAGCGCGCCGCCCAGCGGCGCGGTGTACGCTTGCCAGGCTTCACCCGTCAGGCGGCGGTTAATCGCGTCCAATTGTTTCAACGCCGCTTGCGTTTCGGCCAGCGAACGCTGATTCTGAATGACAATGGCGGCCTGACTGCCAAGAGTAACCAGCGTCTGAAGATAATCAGCGCTGAAGGTGCGCGCCTGCCGATAGCCCACGATCAAGATGCCCAACGGATTTTGACCGGCGACCAGGGCCAGTGCCGTCATGGCTTCCGCGCCGATGCGGTGCATGAGCGTGCGCAGTGCGGGTGATACTTCATCGGCGCTGGCGTCTGGCACGACCAGCGGCTGCGCCGATGTGACTGAACTGACAACGGGCAACTGCTGCGCTGTGAAGCGTGTGCCAGGCCGGATGACCTGTGTCATGGCGGCAAAATCTGCGTGCACCCAGGTGGACACAAACTCGAAGTAGGTTGGTTGACCGGTCTCGTCGCGCGGGCCGAATACCATGATGCCCGCGCGGCTGGCGTCGGGTGCAATGTAACTAATGAGCGTGTGCAACAGGCTGTCGGTGTCGGTAGCCGTGCTGATTTTCTGGCTGGCTGCAAACAGGTTGCGCGTATTTTGCAGGGTTATTTCGGTCTGCTTAAACAGTTCGGCGTTGCTCAGGGCAATGGCGATCTGGTTAGCCATGTTTTGCAGCACAGCCGCATTGGCTTGATCAAAAGCAGCTGCCTGTGTCGATTGCACGTCCAGTGCGCCCAACACGCGACCGCCGGCCATCAAGGGCAGTGCAATTTCTGATCGAGTATCAGGCAACAGCGGGTTCGCGAAGCGCACTGCTTCCGCACCGACATCCAACGCGATGCGCAGCTGGCGAGTCTGGATGGCGTGGCTCACCATCGATTGCCCGCCGATGTCCAGCCGGTGTCCGGTTTCCTTCAGTGTGTGGCCGACGGTACCGCTTGCCTCACGCAGCACGGCCTGCTGCCGGGTTGAATCAAGTAGGAAGGCCGCTGTATAGTAGAAGCCAAATCGGTTGGTGATCAGTTCGACGACTGTCCGGAGCAGGGCGTCAGTATCCAACAGCGAGGTAACCACTCGTCCGACTTCGGCCCCGGCGTTGATCTGCGCGGTGCGCAATTCCAGAGATTTCTGCGCTTGACTCAACTGCTGCGCCATCTGATTGAACGCTGTGCCGACCTGGGCGGCCTCTGATTGACCGGCAATCTGCACACGTGCCGCCAAATCACCGGTTGCCAGCCGTTCTGTGGTCGTGGTCAATGCCGCCAGCTGGCGACTAATGGCGCGCATTAGCGCAGCGCCGATCGCAGCAGCGATCAACGATGCTATCAGGCTGAACAAGATGCTTGCGAATTGTCGCGCTGAGAGCTGTTCAATGCGGCGTTGAAGTAGCGTCTCCAACTCCAACGCGGCTGCGTCGTAGAGACGATAGCTCTGCGCCAGGGCTTGCTGCCCCGATTCTAGGATGACAACAGGATCGGTTGCGACTGTCGGCGTGTTGGTAATGCCGCTTTTGAGTGCTTGAAACAACTGATCGGTCGCTTCACGATAGGCCTGGATCTGGGTCTCAAGCGCCGGTCGTAAATTTTGGGCCGGGTTGTTGTTAAAGGCCACCTGGACGCTGGTTTGCATGGCCGCCAGATTGGACTGCAACAAGCTGGTGTAGGCCTGGAGATCCGCCCGATCATCGGGAATCAACGTCCTGCGCCGAATCACTCTTTGCCCGATACCAATCAATTGGGCTACCAGGTCCTGCGATTCAGGCAGCTTAAGGACGATCGTATCCACCATGTAATAGGTGTCTAGATCGGGATCAAGGATCAAATACGAGGCGTTGCCGACCAGCGAAATCAGCGCCCGGATGCTGGAAACCATCTCGGTGTGACCTTGCAGGCTTTCGTCGGGGGTTAGCGCTGACCAACCCTGCTTCAAAGTTGCCCACTGTGGCGGCAAGGCGCGCATCAACTCGCCTGACTTGAACGTGTCACCATACTGTTGATCGATTTGCGCGAGGCTGGCGAAATCCTGGTCGATTTGCTGCTGCACTTGCGCTATCTGTCCGGAAACATCGCCGCCGGACAACGCAGCGCTTGCCAGTAGCTGGTGTTGCTGCACATCGGCCATTAAGTGACGAGTTACCCGCAAATACTGCACACCGGATTTTTCGCGATAGCCGTAGAGCTCGATGCGTGAGGCGGTCTCGCTCACCAGAATGGTCAGAACCACCATCGTCGGCACCGCAAACAGCAGGCTGACGAGCATGAATTTCTGTGAGTAGCGCAGTCGATCAAACCATGCGACTACGACGTTGAATCGCTCTTTCATGGGTCACTCCTGCCCAGTCTGGCTGTGGCCGTTAGGCGCGTGATCGTCCGGCCGGTTGACTGCCGGCGCGATCTCGGCCACCGTCACAGCCGAACGGGTAGCGGCGCGCAATTCCTGCGTCGCGATGTTGAGCACTTGTTCCACGCTTTGGGCGTTGCGCAGCCGGCTGGTGATGCGATTGATGGTACGCTCGCGCTCGGCGTCACGCTGAGTTTGTTCAAACAGGCGGGCGTTTTCGACGCCCACGCCGATCTGTTGGCCGATCGATCGGAGTAGCACGTCGATGTTGTCGGGCAGAGGTTTGATCGTGTGGCCAAACATGCAGAGCGTGCCCAGTGTGTGGTCCTGATAAGTCAGCGGAATGCCCACATAGGATTGAAGACCCTGCGCAAGGAGGCCGCCCACATCAACCGGCGCATCCTGTCTCAAGTCTTCGAGGAAAGTTGCCTGACCCTGAATGAAGACATACTCGCACAACGTGCCGCTGAGGCCGGTTGCCAGGCGTTTTGACAACGGTTCTGGCAAATCGCGTTGGGCCAGTATACGCAGGGTGTTTGTGGCGGTGTCGAATAGCGTGGCGAGACCGCATTCGAAGCCGATGGTCTCGAGTGTCACGTCTAGCGCAGTGGGCAATAACTCGCTGACTGTGGCCGAGCGACTGATGGCGGTAGCGATGCGGTTCAGTGAGTGCTCGCGTTCGGCGTCGTGCTGCGTCTGTTCAAACAGGCGGCGGTTCTCGATGGCCGTAGCCATCTGTTGGGTCAGCGACATGTAAGGGCGAACCTCGGTGTCTACGAAGGTGTGTGGCTGTTCTGACTGCAACATCAGCATACCCACCTGGCGATCGCTCGCCCACAGCGGCAGAATGGCTGCCGCCCGAACGTGCAGCTGGCGCAACACGGCTCGACTACCAGGATTCAGCCGGTCATCATGCTCCGCATCATTCGTGATTACGGGTTGACGGCTCTGGGCAAACTGGAAGGCGTGCATCGCGGCCGGCGGCAGCCGGGTGCCGATCGGCGGGGGCGGCTCACCGATACCGCTATGCCAGGCCGCGCCGGTAACAATCGCGGTGACCTGGCGTTCGGCATCGAACTCATACAGCCAGACAATTACCCGGTTGACGTCCGGCACCGACACATGTTGAACCAGTGCGGTCAACATCCCGGGCACATCCGGTGCGGTCGACAACTGCTGACTGGCGTTGTAGAGTTGCTCGGCTTCACCCAACGCAGTCTGGACTTGCTCCAACAAACGCGCATTGTCGATGGCAATGGCCACCTGATCGGCCAGACCGCCCAGCACACGCAGTTCTTCCGGCGTGATCTGCGCACGGGCTGCGCGCTGATAGCCAGCCTCGATGAGGCCGATGGCTTCATCGCGCAGTCGCACCGGCACAAAGGCCCGCACCAGATCGGCGTGACCTTCGCGTTCGAAGATCTCTCGATCGAGCCGGTCATCCCAGCCGTCGATGACCTCAATCTGGCCGCCGTGCATGATGTGCAGTGTGATGTCGTCTTGTACGGCGGCCAGCGGACGCGCCAGGCCCTGCAGGTTGGCTGCGCTGCCCACACCGCGCACGATGGTGAGCTGCGCCGCTTCCGGCTCGATCAGCGCAATGGCAATGTGCGAAAACTCCAGGCGACTTTGCAAGGTTGTCACCAGGGCGTCGAGCACCTGCGGCACATCGAGCGCCTGAGACACAGCCTGACTGAATTCCTGCAAGACCTGAGTCTCGCGCAGCCGGCTTTCGGCTGTTGCGCGGGCATCGTGCGTCTGTTCAAAGAGCCGCGCATTCTGAATGGCGATGGCGGCTTGAGCGCCCAATAGATACAGCACGTCGCGATCGTGCTCGTCGTAGACATTGGGCGTCGTATAGTTCTGAACAGACATGACGCCCAACACTTGATCGCCCAGCATGAGCGGAACACCAAGCCACGATTGAGCGGCCGAGCCGACGCGTTGTAGACCGTTGGCCTTCAGCCAGGAATCGATGTCTTCCCTGATGAGCACGCTGCTGCGAGTGCGGATGATGTAACCTGTCATGCCCTGATCGGCTGAAATCGTCGTGATGCTCTTATCGACGACAGACTCGCTGGCGTTGATGACAAAATCGACTTCGTGGCGGGCGGGGTCGTACAGGCCGATGTAGAAATTGGCGGTATCGATCAGGCGCGACGCGCCCTGATAGATTTGTTGCAACACCTGATCCACCGCCAGCTGCGTGCTGAGCGATTGCGCCAGATCGAAGAGCACTGCCTGCTCTTCGGCGCGGCGCTGCGTCTCCTGGAACAACCGTGCGTTCTCAATGGCCGTGGCGATCTGGCTCGACATGACGCGCAGCGCGTTGATGTCGTCGTCAGTGAAGGCTGCCAGCTGTGTGGATTGAATGGTCAGCGCACCGATGATCTGCCCGCGGCTCGTCAACGGCAGCGCCATTTCCGATCGGGTGCGGGGCAGCAACGGATTGTCGAACCGAATCGCTTCGGCGCCTACATCCAGCGCGATGCGCGGTTCGCCTGTGGTGACGCACCGGCCAACCATGGATGTGCCGCCGACTTCCAGCCGGTGGCGGGCGTCCAGCATCTTGCGGCCGGCTTCGCCCGTGCCTGATCGTAATTCAGCCCAGCGGCCACTGGCGTCGACAAGGAATAAGCCGGCGTAGTATAGGTCGTAGCGCTCGCGGACAAGTTCCACAACGACGGGCAGTAGTTTGTCGGGCTCAAGGATGGTAGCCGCGGCGTTGGCGATCTCGCTGCCGGCTTGCAGCTGCACGGCGCGGCGCGCCTCGACGGTCAGCAAGCGTTCGCGCTCCGCTTCGATTTGTTTGCGCTCGGTGATGTCGCGGCCAATGCCTACGATGCCTTCGATCTGGCCGTCGGCGTTGCGGAACGGCACTTTGGTTGTGGACAACCAGCGGGGTTCACCGTCTGGCCCGGCCGACATTTCCTCCATATTCAGCAGCGGCTGACCACTGCGCACGATGGCCTGTTCGTCGGCGCGGTATTTCTCGGCAAATTCACGCGGGAAGAAGTCCAGGTCGGTCTTACCGATCAGCGCTTCAACTGAGGGTGCGCCCGCCAACGCGGCCACCGGTTGGTTGGCGACCAGGAACCGTCCCTGCTGATCTTTGATATAGATCATGTCGGGTGCGTTCTCGATTAGCACTTGCAGACGTTGAGCCGCTTCCGCCAGCCGGCGCTCGGTCTGCTTGCGCGCGGTGATGTCACGGTGGACGGCCAGGAAGCCCACCAGATTGTCGGCGCTATCGATGATGGGCGTGTTGGCGCCTTCAATCGTGATGAGGCGGCCGTCTTTCGTCTTGTTGATGATCTCGCCGGCCACCGTGCCTCTGGCTTTCAATGTTTGCCAGAAATGCGCATACCGTTCCTGCGGAATAACACCCGACTTTAGAATACGTGGGTTTTGGCCGATCGCTTCGGCGGCCAGGTAGCCGTAGGTCTTTTCAAAAGCCGGATTGACATACTCGATCGTGCCATCCAGGTCCGTGATGAAGATAGCGTCGCCCGATCGTTCCATGCCCAGCTTAAAGCGCAGCATTTGTTCTTCGCCGCGTTTGCGTTCCCGGATATCTTGCATGATGGCGATGAAGTGCGTGATCTCGCCGCCGCTGGCGCGCACCGGCGTGATGGTAATTTCCTCATCATATTCACGGCCGTCCTTGCGCCGATTGACCAATTCGCCGTGCCAGTTCTGGCCCGACAGAATGGTTTGCCACATGGCGCGATAGAACTCTTTGGATTGCCGACCCGAATTGAGAATTCGCGCGTTCTGGCCGACGGCTTCCTCGAACGTGTAGCCCGTCAAGTGGGTGAAAGCAGGGTTCACCCAGATCATCTCCCCGTCCCGATTGGTGATGGCAATTCCGTTGGCAGCTGCTTCCAGCGCCGAGGTGCGCAGTTTCAGCGCCTGCTCGGCGCGGCCCAGCTCGGTGGCGTCCCAGAACATGATCTGGATGCCTAGCAGCTGCCCTTGAGCGTCATACAGCGGGCTTTTAATGGTGCGGACGAAACTCTGTTCGCCGGTCCCCAGTACCTCGTGCGCCTCCAAAAACTCCGCAGGCTTGCCGCTCGCCATCACGGCTTGATCGTCGGCGCGATACTTCTCGGCTAGATCGGGCGGGTGGATATCAAAGTCGGTCTTGCCAATCAACTCCTCCAGACTCAGGCCCACCAGCTCGCAGTAATGACGGTTGCCGTAGGTGAAACGGCCGTGCTTATCTTTGCGGCACAGGTTTTCGGGGATGGTATCGACCAGCGATTGATACAGCGTCTCCGAGGTTTGCAGTTGTGCTTCGGCCTGTTTGCGGGCGGTAATATCGTAGAAGCCACTGAGGACGGCGCGTTCGTTGTTGTAGACCAGGGGCTGCACATCGAGCATAACCCATAGCAGTGAACCGTCACCCCGCTTCAGGCGCAATTCGTAATTGACCACACGGCCATCGCGCTGCAGGACGGCCAGAATCTTCTGGCGATCGGCCGGCGCGTCGTAGAATTCCAGCGTGGTGTGGTTGAGCATATCTTCGCGCGGGACGCCGAACATGGTGCTGGCGCGAGCGTTCACATACAACGGACGGCCATCCGTAACGCGAGTGATTAAGATGGGAATGGGTGTGGCTTCGACGATGGCCTGGAAACGCGCCAGCGCCGCATTGTCCACCGGTGCGGTGCTGGCCGTCTGTTCGGTCGCGGCCGGTTTAACGCTGTCTTCAATAATGCCCAACACATAGCGCACCTGACCGTGTTCGTCAGTCAACGGCACGCGCCGCGTTCGCCGCGTGAGGACACTGCCGTCAAGAGCGGTGGAGGCCGTCTGCGAATCGTCCGCCTGGCCGCCTTCCAGCACCTGATCGTCGAGTTGCCACGCTTCGTCGGACTGCTCTTTATCGACATGACCGATCAACATACCGGCCGGCCGGCCGAGCAGGTCGCCCCACGCGCCGTTGACGGCGATCCAGGTGTGTTCGCGATCTTTAAGATATACGGGCAGGGGGAGATGATCGAGGATGGTCTTCCACAGTGCAGGCGGCAAGGCCTCCAACGCGCGGGCAACCGGGTCGATCGGGCTGGCTTCAACCGGTAGTGTGTCGGCGGTTGAGCCGGCTGGATCGATCGGGCCGGAATCGACCGGCAGTGCTTCGGCTTCACTGGAGAACAACTCTTCCAGGCGGTGTCGCAGTTCACGATCGCGTTTAGCCATGTGACGTCCACTCCGAAACGAGGTGCAGCACTTCGGCGGCGAGTGCGCGGTAGTCGTCGGCCCCGCGCGAGTGCGGGGCATAGCGGGTGATGGGCTGGCCGACGACGGGACTTTCGCGCAGCTTGGTATCGATTGAGATGATGGTGGTCAAGACGGTTTCGCCAAACTTGGCTCGCAATTGATCATGAATGACGTGGCTGATGCGGTTGCGCTTGTCAAACATGGTAATCAAGATGCGGTAGCGCAGCTGCGGGTTGGTGTTGTGCTTGACCAGTTGAATGAGTTCTAGGAATTGCTGAAGCGAGCGCGCCGCGAAATATTCGCAGGCGACGGGAATGATGAGCAGGTCGGCCGCGGTCAGCGCGTTCAGCGTGAGGGTGCCGAAAGCGGGCGGGCAGTCGCACAGGGCGATGTCGTAAGGCGCCGTCTGCGGCCGGCTTAATTGCTGTTTGAGCCGGTATTCAAAACCGGGCCGCCCGAACAAGGCTTTGTCCAGCATCAGCAGGCCCTGATTGGCTGGCACCAGATCGAGGTTGGCGAGCGCGCTTTCACGACTGACTGCCAGGAGTGAAGATTGTTCTAATAACGCGTCGCCTACCATGCGCCGCAGACCGCCGGGGTTCAGGCCTAGCGCCATCGTAAGGTTCGCCTGCGGATCGAGATCGATCAGCAGCACGCGGCGGGACGCACCGTTGTGGTCGGCCAGGCAGGCGCCCAGCGACAAGGTGGTCGTCGTTTTGGAGACGCCGCCTTTCTGGCTGCCAATGGCGATCGTCAGGGGTTTGGTAGGCGAAGGGGTTAGCACAGTAACACAGCCTTGTCGGTCTTAGCGCATCGCCCAGACGGCCTCGCCTTTAAGGATGGCGCGGATCTGGTCCGGGAAGCGATCGGGATCGATCGGTTTGCCAATGAAGCCGTCAAAGCCTGATTTCTTAGCGCGGCTGAACGTGCCTTCGTTGGCATCGGCGGTGACCGCCACGATCAACGTATCGGCAAAGCGCGGTTCGGCTCGCAGCCGCGTCAGCGCCTCAAAACCGTCTTCGTACGGCAAATGAATGTCCATCAAGATTAGATCGACGCGCGGCATGCTGTCGGCGAATTCCAGGACTTGCCAGCCCGAGGCTTTCCACTGGCATTGTTTGACACCTAAAAAGGCCATGAGGCGCGCAATAAGCACGAAGTTTTGGATGTTGTCTTCAACCACCAGGATGTAGGCGTTGGACGGCTCAATGGGCACGTGCGCCGGTCGACCTGGAGCAACTGCGGTTGGGTCAGTCATGGCTTAGTCCTTTTTGAGAAATCGTTCGATCTGGCCGGGCAGCAGGTCAATGTCGATCGGTTTCTGAATGTAGCCGTCACAACCGGCGGCCAGCGTTTTTTCTCGATCGCCCTTCATCACGTTCGCGGTCACTGCAATGATTGGGATGCGGCTAAGGCCGGGCAGTTGCTTTAGTCGGGCGGTGACTTCATACCCGTCGATCTCGGGCAGGTTAATGTCCATCAGAATCAGATCGGGTAGCACCTCAGCGGCGCGCTGCATGCCGGTTTGCCCGTCGACGGCTTCGAATACCTCAAAGCCTTCGGCCTGCAATACGCGCCGGATTAACAGACGATTGTCTGGGTTGTCTTCGATGTATAGGATGCGTTTGCTCATAGGGTCCTCAGGTATGCATCAATCGAATAGCTTGGTTTCTTATCCGGCATAAGCCGTCAGCGCGATATTGGCAAAGGCCGGGTGCGGCGGACTGGGCGCCGATTGATTCGACAGGAGGCGCGCTAATTCTTGCACGCTGTGCTTGGCCGTGAGCCACACCGCGCCTACGCGATTGGTCTGCCAGCGGCGATCGTAGATGAAGACCAGGCTGTAGGATCGATCGACACTGGTGAAGTAGATGTCGTGCGGCTGGCCTTCAATATACAGAAAGTATGAACCGATGTCTTCGGCCGTGGCGGCCAGGGTGGTGGCCCAACCGCGGGTGGTCAGGTGCTGCAACAGATCAGCCAGTTCGTCGCTGGCGCCGGCCTGAATAACAGGCTGACCCCGGTCGTCTAACAGCCCGATCCATTGTGCGCCGATGTCACGTTTGAGAATATCGATCTGGCGGGTGAGCGCTTCGAATTTTGCGGCCGGCAGGCCATGTTCATCGGCGGCCAGCCGGGGACGGTTGAGCGCCGTACGGACGGCATCGCCCAGCGCGTCCAGGCCAAACGGTTTGCGGATCAGGGCATCCACCGACAGGGCGGTGGCCGCTTTCTCGATATCGCGGGTGCTGTAGCCCGTGATCAAGATGACTTTCGTATTGGGGTGGTTTTGGCGAAGGAAACGGGCGAGGTCCAGGCCATTGAGGCCCGTCATGCGGATGTCGCTGATGACCAGGTCGGGTGTCGCCTCGGCGGCGGCGGCCAACGCGTCTTCAGCCGAGGCGACCCCAACGGCTCGATCGGTGATGCCCAATGCCCCCAACCCGTCGACGATAAAGTTGCGCGTCGGGCTTTCATCATCGACTACCAGAATCCGTATCTCGTCCATGGTCTACCTCATTCCAAATCGCGTCAGTCAAACACTCAATCCACCGAACGCATAATAGCATCTGTCCTATGGTAGAGTACCACAGTCTGACTATAAGAGGCTTGCGGTTTAGTTGCAGATGTATTGCGATTGGCTTGCAATGCTGCGCAGTGGAGGCGTATGCGGCGGAAACTCTCGAACCATTTGGCCGGGACAGTCGGCTTTATATATCACTTGGTGTCATTATTGTCGTCGTGGTGTTGCAGTGAGCATGTAGCCCGCCGAGCGAATCGTCAGCAGGCGCATCGGCGCGGTCGCATCGATTTCGATTTTTTGGCGTAAACGATGGATGTGAACGCGCATGATGGGTCGCGCGGCATGCTCGGTGGTATCGTAACCGTGCACAGCCTTGACCAGGTCGCGACAGCTGACGACGCGTTCGGTGTGTTGCACCAGATACACCAAAGTCTCAAACTCGGTCGGCGTCAACTCCAACAATTGCTCAGCGAGTCTGGCTTCGCGCCGCTGCAGATCGACCACCAGGTCGCCGGCTTGCGCCACGGTTGCTTCGCTGGCTACGGGTTGGCCGGGTGGGTTTGAGTTCGCGACCGGCGAGGTCCCCTGCTTGAAGGCCTCAACGGTTTGCTCCATCAAGCCAACCAGATTCTGCCGGCGCAAATATTCCTGCCGCTTGGTCAGCCCGCGTTCGACCACTTCAATGATGGTGCGCGGTTGGGCCGGTTTGAGCAGATAATCAAACGCACCTTGCCGCAGCGCGCGAATGGCCGAATCGACGGTGGCATGCGCGGTCAGCAGAACGACGATTGTCGCCGGCGCGGTTTGTTGCACGGTCTCCAGGACTTGTAGACCACTGACGCCCGGCATCTTGATGTCAAGCACGATCAAGTCGAACGCCTGATGCGCGATCAGGTCCAGCGCTTCCTGGCCGTCGGCGGCGGTGGCGGTCTGCGCGCCGCGCAAGGAAAAAATCTCTGACAAGGAGAGACGGGTTGTGCGTTCATCGTCGACGATAAGAATGCGAGCGCCCTGTAGCATGTGCAAGACTCCTTAAGCGATGATCAATGCGCAATGCACAATTCATAATGCACAATGAGCATAGGCTAATTGACGGTAATTGACTGCGCGGATCATGCACCAATCACCAGTTACCGATCACCGATTACCAGTTACCAATCACCGATCTTTACTCACCGCCCGGTCGAGGTAGTCGCAACGTGAACGTAGTGCCGACGCCGCTGGCGCTGTCTACCTGCAGCAGGCCGCCATGCCGCTCGATGATGGAATAACTGATCGCCAGGCCCAGCCCGGTGCCTTCGGACTTTGTGGTGTAGAACGGCTCAAAGATATGCGGCAGATCGGCCGCGGCAATACCGGGTCCGGTGTCCCTGAAGCGTGCCTCGACCCAGCCATCCAGCGTGTCCACCTCAATGTGCAGCTGCCCGCCGCCATCCATCGCCTCAACCGCGTTCATGATCAAGTTTAGGCACACCTGGCCCAGCTGATCCGGCGCAATCTGTGCGATCGGCGGCGCGGGCGCGTAAGTGGCGCGCAGCTCGATCGTGTTGTTGCGCAGCTTCTGTTCGGACAGGGCCAGCACTCGCTCGATCACGGCGTTCACGTCGGCGGTGGTCTGTTCGCTACGGGCGGGCCGATAGAAGTCTAGCATGCTCTGCACTAAAATGCTAAGCCGCTCAACCTCCTCGCGGGCCATCTTGAGATAGTAGGTTTTGCGGTCATCTTCCAGAGGGAATTCCAGCACCAGATGCAGGCAGTTTTGTATGGCCTGCAACGGATTGTTGATCTCGTGCGCCAGCGACATCGCCAGGCGACCGGTGGCCGCCAACTTCTCCGATTGACCCAGCTGCTTGTGCGATCGCTCGATTTCCTGGGCGCGATGCTGTGCCACTTCATATAAGTGTGCACGTTCCAGCGCTACGCCGATCTGCTGTCCGATGGCCGCCAGCAGCGGCGCAGTTTCCGGCGTGAAGTCGCGCGGCTCGCGCCAGGCCATCTCCAGCAAGCCCTGCACGTAATTGTGTCCCCATAGCGGGACGACGGCAAATGCACCGCTGCCGGCGCTGCGCCACACGGCCGCCTGGGCGTGACGCCGGGTATCGGGCAGCAGTTGAATCTCGCGAGTGTCGATGGTCTGTTGAACGACCTGGCGCGCGGCCGGTTGATCGAAGTTCAACACATAGACGGGTGACGGTTGATACTGCGCGCGCGCCGCGCTATCGTCGAGCAGCGAGATCTGGCCGGCATCGAACTCGAACTGCGGTTGGAGCACGGTCAACGCGACATCCATTACGCTCTTGATTTCCAGGGTTTCACTGAGGGCCGCGGCGATGGCGTGCAGCACGCTCAGTTCGCGATTGTGCCGCCGCACCTCGTCCGACAACTGCGTTTCGCGCGCGTACAGGCGTGCATTGTCGATGGCGGTCGCGGCGGAGGGAGCCAGCAGATCGAGCAAGCGGGCATCGGCGGGTGTGAAGGGCACGCCGCGTTTGTTGATGACTTCCATAACGCCGATGGCGCGATTGTGAACGCGCAACGGTGCGGCCACCAGCATCTGCGTCGTCAGGCCCGTCAAATCGTCGACCCCGCGATAGAACTGACGATCGGTCTGTGCCTGGTCGACCAGCAAGGTACGGGCCTCGCGCAGGGCGCGGCCGGCAATGCCCGCCCCGGCCGGCAGCCGCACGCCGCGCAACTGCTCGCCGCCCGGCCCGACCGCCGCGGCAAAATATAACTCACCGGTGACTTCATCCAGCAACAGCACCGAGCCAGCCTCGCCCTGCAACATGCTGACGGCGTTCTCCATGATCTGCCGCAGGACTTTTTCCAGATCGAGCGTAGAGGTCATGGCCCGCCCGATCTCGTTGAGCAGCGCCAGCTCATCGGCGCGTTGGCGGGTCACCTCGTACAATCGGGCGTTGGTGATGGCCGCGCTGATTTGTTCAGCCACGGTGCTGATCAATGTGGTTTCGGCCGGATCGAACTTATCGAGCGAGCGGCTGGCGAGCAGCAGCAGGCCGTTCAGGTTGCCCCGGTGGCGTAGCGGCACGGTGAGCATGGATTGAACGCCCAGCGCCTTGATAGGCAGCGTAATCTGCACGGCAGAATCGTCTAGCCGCTCGTGCACTACGTATAAATCGCGCAGCTGGGTCGAGACCGCGCCGTGCACACTGCCAAAAACTTGCCGGGCGTCGGCTTCGGGCAAGCCGCGCACGGCGCGCAGCAGCAGTTGACCCGCTTCGCCCACCACATGGATCGTGCCAAATTCAATGCCGGCCACTTCCAGCAAAGCATCCAGCGCTTCGTTCAACGTGATCGGCAATTCCAGGGTCTGATTGATGCGCGTGGCGATGAGATTGAGGGCGGCCAGTTCTTGCGATCGGCGCCAGGTGGCCGCTTCGATTTCTTTGCGCTGGGTGATATCGCGGATGGTGCCCTGCAGGCCGGTGGCGGCGCCTGCCCGATCGACCATCGTGGCCCACGAGAGCGTGCCCCAGCGTAGTTGGCCGTCTGGCCGCAGAATCCGAAATTCCAGGTCAGCCCCATCGGGCGGGCGCGTTTGCCGGTTATCCAACCAGGCCGCCAGGCGGGGGGCATCCTCCTGAGTCAAGAAGCGCATGAAGGGCTGTTCATCGGCCAGCAGTGTTTCGGCGGTGTAGCCGGTCAGCACTTCGCAGGTGGGACTGATGTAGGTGAGGCGGCCGGTCGTGTCCAGCGCGAAGATCAGATCGCGCGAGGTCTCGACCAGTACCCGGTAGCGATCTTGCGCTTCGGCCAGATCGCGCTGGATGCGCCGCACGCGCAGCGCCGCCTGCACGCGCGCCACAATCTCACGCTGGGTAAAGGGTTTGGTGATGTAATCATCTGCGCCCGCATCCAGCCCGCGCACGATTTGTTCGGGGTTGCCCAGGGCGGTGACCATAAGGATGGGCAAATACGGGCGGCTGAGATTGGTGCGAATGCGCTGGCAGACTTGCAGACCGTCCAGCCCGCCGGGCAGCATCACGTCCAACAGGACCAAATCGATTTCAGGCTGTTCGGCCAGGGTCTGCAAGGCGGCTTCGCCGCTGCTGGCGCGCACCAACCGATAGCCAAGGCGTGTCAACATCATTTCCAGCAAGTCGAGTTGCAGGGGATCGTCGTCGACGGCAAGGATGGTGGTGGCTGCAGGCGTGATCATAAAACCTCGCCTGCGATTATATCATTCCCAAAGGTCGATGCAAGCAGCGGGCAAGTTACAATGTGGTTAAGGAGTGGGGATGAGGGATCAGGGATTGGTAGATTGGTAAATGCTAGACCGAATCAAAACGCGCGGCAAACGACCGCCTACCTCACCCTAACCTCAAGCCCCGCCTCGTGATATACTAATCGCGTTCGATCCCACTCCTGGTGACGGCACAACCATCATGCCCGACTTCATCAATCCCATCATCGATCCCGGCTCCGAACTGGCCGATGTGCTCGACGCCATTCTGCGCGACCTGTCGCAGGTGGTGGAGTATGAGCACGTGCGCATCTTGCTATTGCCCGCCGTACTGGACGTGCGCGGCGGGTCATCCGAGGCCGCCGAGGATAACCAGCTCATCACCGTGCGCGATCTCGGCTCATTGTCGCCGCTGTTGGCTTCACTCGATCCGATCCCGCTCGATCGCTATCCGCTCAATCGGTTGTTGATGACCATGCAGAAACCCATCGTCATCTCAGACACCAAATACAGCGATTTGTGGGTGCGCGGTAGTAAAGACACGCTGGCCGTCAATGGCATTCGCGCGTGGATTGGTTCGCCTTTGGTGGTCAAGGGCGAATCGATCGGCGTGTTGACGCTGCACAGCAGTCTGCCGCAAAAATACACCGAGCGCGATGGCATCGTAGTCTTTGCCTTTGCCAGCCAGGCCGCCGAAGCGATCGACAAAGTGCGGCTGCTCGATCAAGCCCAAAGCCGCCTGCACGCGATGATGGCGCTGTACGATGCCTCACTCGACGTGATCGGCCAATCGCAAGACCCCGATCGGTTGTTGCGCACCCTCGTGCGCCGCGCCGTCGATTTGCTGCAAGCCGAGGCAGGTGTGATCTATTTGCTGGAACCCGATCGCGCCACGCTGCGCGTGGCGATTTCGCACGGCTTTACCGATGAATATATGGGCGCGACCCTGACGATCGGTCAGGGCCTGGGCGGGCGGGTGTTCGAGTCCGGTCAGCCGCTCATCGTCGACGACTATCAGCGTTGGCCGGGGCGGGCCGATCGCTTTGGCAGCGATCTTCGCTTCTCCGCCATCATGGGCGTGCCGCTGCGCTGGAAAGACGACGTGCTGGGCGTGCTGGAGATCTGCGCTAACAGCGACGTGCGTCGCTTTGGATCGCAAGACCGCTGGCTGGCCGAGTTGTTTGCCAATCAAGTGGCGATTGCCATGAGCAACGCGCGGCTGGTGGAGCAGAGCCGCCGCCGCCTGGGCGACCTGGTAGCGCTGCGCGACATCAGTTTACAGATGACGTCTACACTCGATCTGAACCAGGTGCTCGACGCGATCTGTGCGCACGTGCTGACACTGACCGGCGCGGAAGACACCCACATCTACTTGTGGGATGAAGTGCGCGCTGCCTTTGCCTATTCGGTGGCGCTGTGGCAATCGGGCGAACGCAAGCCCGCCGTGACCCAGCCGCGCCGCGACGGCCTGACCGATCGCGTCCGGCGCAGTGGTCAGGCCATCGTCATTGACGACGCGCCCCGGCACGAACTCTATTCCTCGCCGGACGCGCGGAATTGGGGACTGCAATCCATTGCAGGCTTTCCGCTCAAGCGCGCAGGCCGTGTATTGGGCGTGTTTACGGTGGCCTTCATTCAGCCCCATCACTTTGGCGAAGACGAGCTGCGCGTGCTGAATCTGCTGGCCGATCAAGCCGCCATCGTGATCGAGAACGCGCGCCTGTACGAGGCGATGCAGTATCAACTGAAATTGCAGTCAAGCCTGTATCAGGTGATCACGCTGTTGCGCTCGACGTTGAACGTGGGCGAGATCCTCACTGCTGTGGAAGCGATTCTGTGCGACCTGTTCCAGCCGCAGACGGTCGCCATCGGTCTAATCGATCACGCGCGCGGTCATTTGACGTTTCCGGCGCTGATCGGCGGCGCTGGGCCGACGCTGGATCGGCCGCTGAACGAACTGCCGAAGCCGCTGGTTCAGGCAGCGCTGGCCGGTGAAGTCCTGGTGCTGGAGTCGCTGCATGACTATCCTGATATTCAGCAGCTGTACGATCTGCCGGCCGATCGCAGTCTGCTGATCGTGCCCGTCGTCGGCCAGCGGCAGACCCAGGGCCTTATCACACTGGTCACGCACGAGCGGCCGCTGTACACGGCCGAACAGTTGGAAATGATCAAAGCCCTGGCGAATCAGACCGCCATCGCGATGGATAACGCGCTGGCTTACTACGATCTGCAATCGGCGCTGGCCGAGCGCGAGAAGACGCAGCAAGCGCTCATCCGGTCGGAAAGCCTGGCGGCTGTCGGTCAATTGGTGGCGGGCGTCGCGCATGAATTGAATAATCCTTTAGCCAGTGTCAGCAGCCTGGTGCAATCGGCGCTGGAAACGATCGGCTTGCCATACAGCCCCTCGTCCGAGTCTACGGCTTCATTGCCCGTCATCCGCGCGGATAAGATCAAGCCGTTGTCGATTCCCCATATGATCGAGTTAACCGAGGACCTCGCCTTTAGTTTGAAGGAACTGCATCGCGCCAAGGGTATCGTGTCATCGCTGCTCGATCTTTCGCGGCAGTCGTCGTCTTACACGGAGGAAATCAGCTTGACGATTGTGTGCCAGGATGCGCTGCGCATTCTGCAAAACAAACTCAAGAGCCTACCGCTTGAGATTAGCGAGAAATACGCCGATGACCTGCCCACGGTGCGCGGCAACTTTGCCAATCTGGGACAGGTGGCCTTAAACATCATCGAGAACGCGGCCGAAGCTTTTGAAAAGAAGCCGGGCCGCATCCAGGTGGGCACGCGCTTCGACGCTGCTCGCGAGCGAGCCTGTTTCTACATCAGCGACAACGGGCCGGGGATTCCAGCGGATGTGTTAGCCAACATCTTCCATCCGTTCTACACGACCAAGCGCGTGGGCGTGGGCACGGGCCTGGGGCTATACATTTCATATGAGATCATCAAGAAGCATGGCGGTGAAATCGTCGTGGAGACGGAAGTCGACAAGGGCACCACGTTTCGGGTTGAGTTGCCGGTCGATAGTGCGTTAGTCGAGTAGTCGATCGGTAATTGGTAATCGGTCAAGCGGTTAATCAGTCAATCGGTTGATCGTTAACCGGTTACCAGTCAACCAGTTGACCGATTACCAATCTACCAATCTACCAATCGACTAATCTACCGATCGACCGGTTTCCAGTTTGACCATTCACTTACTTGACCGGATAATACAGGGCGGAGGCGCTATGAATGGCGTGCTGATTATTGACGACGAAGAAGGCGTGCGGCGGGCGCTGCACAAAGCCCTGGGCAAAGAAGACTATCAGATCTTCCTGGCGATCGACGGGCAGGAAGCCATCGATCTGGTGAAAGAACGCTCAGCCGACATCGCCATCGTCATCAGCGATTATAAAATGCCGGGGATCGATGGTCTGCAAACACTGGTCGCCATCGGCGATATCAACCCCGAAATTACCCGCATTATGCTGACCGGCTATGCCACGCTGGAAAGCGCCATCGCCGCCACCAACGAAGGCATTGACGGCTTTTTGACCAAGCCGTTTGACAACCTGGAACTGCGCGCCAAAGTACGCGAGTATTTTGTGCGCAAGCGACTTAAACAATTCGTGTCGCCGCAAGTGCTGCACGAACTGCAAGAGCATCCATCGCAATTGCTGCCGCGTAATTGCACCGCCAGCGTGCTCTTCGTGGACATTCGCGGCTTCACCGCGCTGACCGGCCGGCATGAGCCGCAGGCGTGGGCGGCCTATCTAAGCCAGAACTACTTCAGTCCCATGGGCGAGATCATCTTTCGCCATCACGGCACGCTGGACAAGCACATCGGCGACTGCATCATGGCGATCTACGGTGCGCCTTCGGCGGCTGACGATGATGCGCGCCGCGCCGTCCGATCGGCGCTGGAGATGCGCGATCAAATGGCGGCGATCAATGCCGCCGCCGGGGCGTCCTATCAACTCCCGATCGGCATCGGCATCCACACGGGTGAGGTAGTGGCGGGCATGTTTGGTTCGGTGCGCAAACGCGAATACACCGCGCTGGGACACACCGTGAACCTGGCGAACCGCCTGCAAAAGATCGCCACAGCCGGCCAGATCATCATCACCCAGGCCACGCGCGACGCCGTTGGCGATGGGCTGATCGTTGAGACGTTGCCGCCGGTGCCGGTGCGCGGCGTATCCGACAATGTGCCGCTCTACAACGTAGTGAGTTTGACTTAAGGAGTCACGACGATGTCGCTAAACGATCCGCTCGATCCTGAAGCCGGCGGGCCAGAGCGCCCGCTGCCGCAGCCGCCACCGCCGCCCCCTGCGACCGGTGGGCCGCGGCGCAGCCGATCGGTTTTGGCACAGGTCGCATCGGTGTCGCCGGCCGTCTGGCTGGGCCTGGGCGTCATTGCCACTTTGCTGATCGTCATCGCCATCATCGCCACCGCCACGCTGGTGCGCTCCGTCAGCGCCGTGTCCACGCCAACGCCCACCGCCACGCGCGTGGTGCCGGCACTGTCGATTACGCCGGGTGTGGCTGTGCCGGGGCAAGTGGTGTCGGTGTCTGGCTTCAACTTGATCCCCAATGATCCCGTGACAATTTTCCTGCGCGATCCGGCGCGGCCCAGCGATCCGATTTTGCAGGTGAATAAAGCCATGGTGTCGGCGAGCGGTTTGCTCTCCGCCGATTTTCCGTATCCCGGCCAGGGGCGCTGGGCGGGCCTGGTGCGCGCCGATGTGATCGTGCAATCGGCCAGCACCGGCGCGTACTGGACGGCGGGCATGGCCGTTCAGTCGAGTGGCGTCATCGGAACACCCGCGCCCGTCACGCCGGACGGCATTGGCACGCGCTTGCCCATGGCGACGTTGACGCCGCCGCCGATCGCTCCCGTCACCATCGCGCCGTTCGCCACCTGGACACCGCAGCCGTTTGCGACGTGGACGCCGCTGCCGGGAACCATCGTCGTGCCGTTGACGCCGCTCGTCCCCACGGCGATACCGGCGACCCTGACACCGGTGGTTGCGCCGACCGTGACACCGCCGCCCGTCATCACTGATTGGCGCGGCGAGTATTTTGACAATCCCACGCTGCAAGGCGCGCCGGTGGTCGTGCGCAACGACTTCGATGTGAAGTTCAACTGGGGGCGCACTGCGCCCGATCCGCGCGTGCCGGTTGATTACTTCTCGGCGCGTTGGACACGCACGTTGGGCTTTGAGAACAAGATCTATCGCTTCTCATTACAGGCCGACGACGGCGTGGCGGTCTGGGTGGATGGCCAGCAGATCATCAATGAGTGGCACCCGGCTGCACCACAGCTGCACACTGCCGATGTGAGTTTGTCGGCCGGGCTGCATGCGGTGCGTATCGAGTTTTACGAAGGTGTGCTGGACGCTTACATCTTCCTGAAGATCGAACCGATTGACAAGTTCAACGGCTGGAAGGGTGAATACTTCGACAATCCGTTTGTGGGCGGCACGCCCAGGTTGATTCGCGATGATGCCGCCATCGCGTTTGAGTGGGGGGCCAGTGCGCCGGCGACCGGGTTGCCCGCGCAGCGCTGGTCGGCGCGTTGGACGCGCACCGTCGATATGACGGCGGGTGTGTATCGCTTCACGCTGCGCGCCGATGACGGGGTACGCCTGTTGATCGATGACGTGGAGATCATCAATGAATTTCACGTTGCCAACGGCCAGGTCTACGTGCGCGACGTCAACCTGCTGGCCGGGGCGCATAAACTGGTGGTTGAATACTATCAGGATACGGGCGGCTCGTTCGTCTGGCTGACGTATCAGCCGCCGCCGCTCGACACCACCCGCTGGCGCAGTGAATTCTATGCCAACGATCGCTGGGCGGGTTTCCCGACGGTGATCCGCAGCGAGGATCGACTGGACTTTGATTGGGGCCTCGACGCACCCGATCGGTTGATCCCGCCCGATCGATTTTCGGCGCGATTCACGCGCACCTTCGATCTGCCGGCGGGCCAATATCAATTCGATATTCTGGTAGACGACGGTGTGCGATTCTACGTCGATGGGTTGTTGCTCATCGATGTGATCAAAGAGCAGGCCGCCGCGCCATATTCGGTGCGGACCACGCTGCCGCAGGGCAATCACGAGATGCGCATCGACTACGTGGAATACACCGGCAAGGCGCGGCTTGCCTGGAGTCGCACGTCGCTGTCCGTTACGGTGACGCCGGTGCCCACTCAAGCGCCAGTCATGACGCCCACGCCGGAATCGAGCCTGCCCGTCATCAACCAATTTGTGGTGACGCCGAATCCGGTGGTGGCCGGGACGTGTGTCAGTTTGACCTGGCAGACGAGTGGCGGGGCTATCTTTGCGCGATTGCTGCGAGATGGGGCCGTGTTGCAAGATAACGTGCAATTGACGGGCGCGTTCTCCGATTGTCCATCCTCGCCGGGCACGATCACCTATCGGTTCGAAGCGTACAACTCGCTGAATCAGTCGGTGGCGCGTGACGTGGCGGTGACGGTTCAGGCGGCGATGCCGTCGGCATCGCCTGCGCCTTCGGCCACGCCCGGTGTTCCGACGATCAATTCGTTTACGGCCAGCGCGGCCAGCATCGTGCTTGGACAGCCCGTGACGTTGACGTGGAGCACGAGCAATGTCACGACGCAGATTGATCTGCTCTTGAACGGGCAGATCCTGTCGCCTAACCTGCCGGCATTTGCTTCGGCGCAGCATAGTCCGGCCGGGGTGGGCACGCAGCAATATCAACTGATTATTGCTGCGCCGTCGGGCGGCACGCCGATTACGGCCACGGTGGCGGTGGACGTACTCGCGCCGTAGCTACGCCCGCCCGGTTAAATTCGATAGTCAAACAACACCGCGCCCGAACCTCACTGCAAGGTTCGGGCGCGGTGCTATGACTGGTCACTTCGCTGCGTCTTACGGGCAGTTGAATACGCTGCCCTTGAATTGAAATTTTCGCTCGATCTCTTGCCCGTCGCCCGACCGCACGCGCCACGCATCGACAACGCCAGTGCCTTTGGTGGCGGGCCGGTCCGAGATCCGCGCGATAACCTGGCCCTCGCGAATGTAGGTGTAGACCCCGTTGCCGCCGGTGGCTTGCACTTCGAAGGTTAGAATCACGCCGCCAGCCCGGGTACTATCGAGCCGACAGCCGACAAGATAGACCTGAAAATCAAGCGGACCGGTCGAGGCGGGCGGCGCGGTCGGTACGGTCGTCGCTTCAATCGTCGCAGTGATCGTCCCTGTCAGGGTGGGACTGAGTGTTGCCGTCAGCGTGCCCGTCGCGGTTACGGGTAGACCCGGTGTTGCCACGCTGATGATCGGCTGCGTGGGAAACGTGGGGACGCTGGATGTGGCAGGCGCGATCGGGGGCATGGTGGGCGCGGGCGTGGGTGGCACTGCCGTGGTCGGCGGGGCCGCCGCGGGCTGCGCGGTGCTTGCGAGCGAACACGCCAACATCGAGACAGCGAAGAATGACAGGCCAATGAACAATCGCCAGCGCATGAGACTCTGCTCCTTACGGATTGGGGGTGGGGGTTGGTGTCGGGCACTCGCCGGCGATAAAGTAGGGCAGGGCCGCGCTTTGCCCGTCGGCCGAAGTGACCTTGATCGTATGCACGAGTGGCTTACCGCAGCTGCCAAGTACATCAAAGGTCGCGCCGGCCTGTTTCTGATCGTCGTGATAGTAGATGTATCCGCCGCCGCCGCCCGAAGCGTTGACCTTCAAGGTAAGCACCGCTTGATTGTTGGGATTGCGCTTGATGCTCACGCGCTCGTAGCCAATGGTCAAGGGGCCGGCATTGGTGGGTTTTCTGGTGGCCGTCGCCGTAGCCGATTGGGGCTTCCGGGTGGCGGTGGCCGTCACCGTTGATGTGGGTGTCGGCGACGGCGTCGCCGACGGAGTTGCCGTATCAGTCGGCAGCACTTCGCCCGCGACTGTGGGCGCAGCCGTCGGGATTTCAATCTGAACTTTGGTCGGTGGAATGGCTGTCGGCTGTGCGTCCGGTGCGGCTGTGGTGGACGTCGGCGCAGGTTGAGCCGGGGTTGGTACGGCCTCTGGCCCCCCAAGCGAACAGGCTAGTCCGGTGAAGATCAGGCAACTGAGTGCGAAGATCAAGGTGAATCGCCGTGACATGCTGACACCTCCTGCTGCTAAAAATTCAGTCAAGCACCAATAACCAGCAGAGGCGGCTCCATGCCGCCGGACACGCGGGGGCTGCGCACGGAGCCTGCTCTGCAATGCTACTGAGGTTAGCACATTGATCGAAAAACGCAACTGTACGGGCAGCCGATTGTCTGGCGCATAAAACAAGAACTCCCAGTGGTGGGAGTTCTGTGTGGCCCATGCGGGGTTCGAACCCGCGATCTCCGCCTTGAGAGGGCGGCGTCCTGGTCCACTAGACGAATGGGCCGTCGATGTTGACCGGCAAATTGTTTGGGTGCGGCGGACAACGTCGGCAATTATACTCAGTTTTCGATGCGGCGCAAGGTATTGGACGCTGTGGAGTATAACGCAAAACTGTTGGTGACTTTACGCCTGCCACACTCGTTCAAAGCGATGACTATGCAATTCACAGAGCGCCGCTAGCATGGCTTGTGCGTACTCGCGCTTCCACCCACGGCCAGGGCGTTTCAGGCGATGCTGGACCACGGTGTTGGCCGCGCTTTCCACGACCCCGCTTCCAATCGGCCAGCCTTTGGTGCGGAACTGGTCATACTGCATCTGTTTTTGCCGCGTGCGAAAGTAATCAGGGGCTTGTTGCACGAGGGGTGGGTACGACTCTTGGTCGAGGTGTAACCGGTCTAAGGTCTGCACCACCTCTGCGACGTGGCCCTCCCACAGTGCCTCGAGTTGCGTCTCGGCCCAGCGTTGCGCGGCGGGCGTGTGTTCGCCTTGGACCGCGTGCGCGACGGCCCAGACATGTTCCGCCGCATGTGACCAATCGATAATCTGCGGCGCCTCGGGAAAGTTCAAGCGCGTCACGCGGTCAATCCACGGCGCCCCATCATTCGTGGACGTGACCTGCTGGCAGTGATCCAGCCCCCGCCGCAAGCCCTCGGCATATTGATATGGCGCGAAGGTGTCGGCGTCCCACAACCCCGCTTGATAACTATGCCGTCCCAGCGTCACGAGCACATCGTGGTCGCGCCGACTGGGCTGGGCGGGGTCTGGAATTCGCGCGTCCGCGTCGGCGGTGCGCACCTCTGAAATCGCGGCGATCTTCACTTCTTTCCAGCCTTCGGTCCGAATGAGCAGCATCGCCCCATCCGTCGACACGCTGGCTTGCGCCGCGATCGGGTCCACTTCCACCACGCGCCGCGTACGTGGACTTTCACCGACCGCCACAGGCGCGTTGGCGTGCTGCGCTTCGTCCGCCCGGCGCTCGGCCACGACCTGTCCCCAGCCCTCGGTCAAACGCCGCAGACTATCCGGCGACATGCTCCCGCCGACCGCCTCCCGATAACTCTCGGCCGCTAACGCAAAGGACTTCGCTTGCAGTCCCTCACGTGTCGCCACGCGGGCCGCCCCCTCACTCCAATGATCCGCTCGCAAGTTCAGTTTCTGATCCAGGGGGAAAAAGCGTTTGCTCTTCGCAACCGCGACACACATAATAGGCCCGCTCTAACTCCGTCTCCCCTTCCAGCCCCGACACCCGCCAAGACCGATAGCCCACAAACGCTAGCGGCTGCGCACACTGCGGACACACGGGCGGCTCCAACTGAAAGCCCATGTCGCGACCATTGATCAGGACGGCCAGCCCGGCTCCCATGAACTCCCGCCGCAACCGCCGCGCTTCGGCTTCTATCTCGCCAAAACTCGCGCCAGGATGTTGGTCATACCACTCCTCCAACTGAGCATGCAGGTTGGTCGCTAATTTCAGAACGGCGGCTTGGCGTTGGTCGCGGGACTGCAGGCGTGACATGCGGTTCCTCCAGAACTTGGCTTGTCACTCAAGTATACCCGCCCAACACTTTTGCGTTATACCCGACGCTGTGGCGCAAAACAAAACCCTGCGAGAGAACGACAACCCTCGCAGGGTGAGTTGGCCCGTGTGCAGCCAGCAGCTAATTAGTCTCAGACGCTTACGGCGTCTGCAACGGATTGGCGCACACTTTCCAGACGCCGTTTTCGTTGACTACAGTGATGTCTTCGGCCACATCCATCGCTTCCGTCTGGCCTAGGGCCACCAGCGTCATGGAGCCGCTCAAACGGATGACGGCCTGACGACCCGTGTTGCTTTTCTCTTCAAATTTCAAATTGCTAAAATCAAACTGACCTTTTAACGCGGCCAGGGTCTCTTTGAGATCGATGAACGGATCGAGTTTGGCGGCGATCTCGTTGCGCACCGGCGTGCTGGCGCAAGTCAGGTTCATCACATCGTCAAAACGCAGCTCGGCCAGCGCCTGAAACCAGGCGCGCGTGCCGTCGATGGCAGGGCTGCCTCCGCCGCCGCACGCGGTCAGGAAGATCAGGCCGGCAACGATCAGCGGAATGAATTGGCGCGTTTTCATAGGTAACAACTGGCCTAGTCGACGGGGCAGATGACCCACTTGCCGTTTTCTTTGATCAGGTCAACTTTGTTGTCGATGCTCTGGCCCTGTTCCAGTTGACCCGCAACCTGATCGAGCGCCTGATTGACGATTTCGTCTGTCGCTTCCATGCCTTGCGCCTTGAGCAGCGCCGACACGACGGCCTTCAGCTTCTCGCGATCGAACTTCATGTTCAGCGTGCCCTTCATCTGCACCTGGGCCTTGTCGCCTTCTTCACTGATCTTGGTGAACTCACCGCCTGTCAGCGTGATGTTCATCGAGTCCAGCAATTGCTTGGTGGTAGCCTCATCCATGCCGGCATTGGCCAACTGGGCAGCGGGATTCAATTGACCGGCGACTTCGTCTTTTTTGGCTGCGCACGAATACTCCACGATTTTATCAAACTGCTTGTTGACCACGGCATCCAGGGCGGCTTTGACAGTGGCGACTGGATCGGCGGCCGCTCCGCCGCCACAGGCGGTTAATACAACGCTCAAGATGAACAGAACAGCCAGTACAATGTTTAGGCGTTTCATTCCTTCCTCGCTTAGTGGGATATACTACGGCGCGATTCTACCACGCGGTGATCAAAAGTCAATCAGATTGCGGTGATAGTTGTGGTACAATCCGCTCACTACCTCGCCCGCTGCCCAGCCAGCAGCGCAAATTTTTACCGGGAAATCGATTAGGAGGACAATATGACCGGTCAAATCTGGACACCCCGCTCGATCGACGCCGTGCTCGATCGGGTGTTGCTGACGATCACAAAACCGGGCCGCTATACCGGCGGCGAGCACAATCAAGTCGTATCCAACTGGGTCGACGCGCCCGTTCGCGTTGCGCTGGCGTTTCCCGACATCTACGATCTGGGCATGTCCAACCTGGGACTGGCGACACTGTACGATATCCTCAACCGGCGTGCGGGCATTCTGTGCGAGCGCGTGTACTGCCCGTGGTCGGACATGGAAGCGGCGATGCGGCGCGAAGGCCTGCCGTTGTATTCGCTGGAGACGCATCATCCGCTGTATGAGTTTGACCTGATCGGCATCAGTCTGCCGTATGAGCAGTTGTACACCAACGTGCTGAACATGCTGGATCTGGGCGGAATTCCGATCCTCGCGCGCGATCGGGACGCCACCCACCCGATCGTGATTGCGGGCGGCCACTCGACCTACAATCCCGAACCGATGGCGGATTTCATCGACGCCTTTGCGATTGGCGAGGGTGAAGAGGTCATTGGCGAAATCGCGCGCTGCATCGAGCAGTGGAAGACCGAAGCGGGTAACGAGCGGTTCAATCCCGCACGATCGGTTTCGTTGCGTACCGACGTGATGCGCCGCCTGTCCAGAATCGAGGGCGTGTACGTGCCGAGCCTGTACACGGTCGATTACCATCTCGATGGGACGGTGGCGGCGATCAAGCCGATCGACAACGACGTCCCGCCGACGGTGCGGAAGCGCATCGTGCCGGTGCTGCCGCCGCCCGTCACCAAATTCATCGTGCCGTACATGGAGATTGCCCACAACCGCGCGCCGATCGAGATTATGCGCGGCTGTACGCGCGGCTGCCGTTTCTGCCATGCGGGCATGGTGACGCGCCCCGTGCGCGAGCGAAAAGTGGCCGAAGTGCTGGCCGCCGTGGACGACATCATGCGCGAAACCGGCTTTGAAGAGATCGCGTTGTTGTCGCTCTCGTCCAGCGATTACACCAAAGTCAAAGAGTTGGCGACGGCCATCGGTCAGCGTTTCGCGGGCCAGCATCTCTCGGTGTCGCTGCCGTCGCTGCGCATTGAGACGGCTTCGGCCGATCTGATGGATGCGCTGCAAGACAATCGGCGCGGCGGCTTTACGTTTGCGCCAGAAGCGGCTACTGAGCACATGCGGCGCGTGATCAACAAGTTTATTCCCACGCCGCAAGTGTTGGAAGCAGTGCGCGAAGTGTATAGGCGCGGCTGGCGCACGGTCAAGCTATACTTCATGATCGGCCATCCCAGCGAGACGCTGGAAGACGTGCAAGCCATCATCGATCTGGCGAAGGCGGCGCTGGCCGAAGGGCGCAAATTCCACGGCAAGGCCGCGCAGGTCAACATCGGCGCGAGCACGTTTATTCCCAAGCCACACACGCCCTTCCAGTGGGTGCCGCTGGATGCAGAAGACACCACTCGCGCCAAGCAGACGCTGTTGAAGAAAGAACTGCGCACAACCGGCCTGAAAGTCACCTGGTCCGATCCCGAAGAGTCGCAGATGGAAGCGTATCTGTCGCGCGGCGACCGCCGGCTGGGCGCAGTGATTCTGCGGGCGTGGCAGTTGGGCACCAAATTTGATGCGTGGCAGGAACATCACAATTCGGTCGCATGGCGTCAAGCCTTCGACGAGTTGGGGCTGGATCCCGATTGGTATGCGCGGCGACCACGCTTGCTGGACGAGGTCTTCCCGTGGGATCACATCGACATCGGCGTGACCAAGAAATACCTGCTGCAAGACTTCCTGTGGAGCGCCGATGGCAAGACGCGCGTCGATTGCCGCGAGCATTGTTTTGCCTGCGGCATTCTACCTAAGTTCAAACAGATGCGCATGGGCACGGAGCCTGATGCGTGGGAGTGTCCGGAAGTGAAGCCCTATGATCGACGCGGCAGTAAGCCCGTGTCGGTGAGTGACGTGATTCCGCTGCAAGTGGTGGCGGCGTAACGGATCAGGCATCCGGCTGAGCGAGGCCGACGATGGCGCGAGTGCTCATCATTGACGATGATCCAGACAGTCTGTTGTCACCCATCAGTACCGATGAGTTTCTCGCCGTACGCGACGCGGCTATTGAGCGGACAGTCTCACATTCATAAACGGGAGATGCCCAAATGCCGTTCACATTGATCGAAGGCACGTTTCGTCTGACCAATCGCACCAAGACCGGCGCGCAGACCGGCTTTGAACCGGACGGCGACTCGATCCAGTTTAAGCCGCAAAATCCAAAGTTGCTCGATCAATTGACGCGCCTGCAGCAGCCCTATCGTCTGACGGCGATCGGCTCGACGCAGCTGCGCATCGAAGGCATCGACGCGCTGGAATTGCACTACAAGCCCACGCACGGCGGACCGTATTCGCATCAACCACGCCCGCTGGCCGACGAAGCGCGCGATTTTCTGACGGGCTTTCTGGGCCTGAATCCGGTGACGTATGCGCCGCCGAAAAATGTGCGCGTCAAGCCGCCGGTGCCCAACGACGGACAACCGGGCTTCATTTTGTCGCGCAGTCTGGAAGTTCATGGCCGCCCCGTCGCGTTTGTGTTTGCGGGCAAATCACCCGCGCCCGATGGGTCGTTGATCGAGTTGACGGTGCCGGTGGTCAAGAAGAGTTACAACTATCAGGCCGTGCTCAAGGGCCATGCCTACCCGCTGTTTTATGACACGCTGTTTGGCGACTTGCGCGAGTCGTTGGCCGGAGCCGCCGGCACGGCGCGCGGCAAGAAGCGCGGGGTCTGGAAGCTCGATCGATCCACGAAGGGCCTGAGTGTGACCGATCAACCAGGTCTTGAGGCCAGTGGCTTCGTCTTCCCGAAGCTGTACCGCCGGTTGACGGACTTTCTGGCCGAAACGACTGGCCATATGGCCGACTTTGACGATTGGCTGAAGGCCAAGCACGAACAGGTGCTTGACCTGGAGCGCATGAATTTCACGCACTTCGATAACCTGGTCAGCGTGAAGGGCAAGACCGTTAAGATTACGCGCACACCAGAACACATCGTGTTTGTGAGCGCGAAGTGAATGTAACGAGTGGCGAGTGATGAGTGAAAAGGTTCAAGTTACACCTGAAGTCGTGAGTCGTCAGCGGCTGCGTGTGACCTTTACACGCGACCTGACTCTGAAATATATCGGGCATCTGGATATGGCTAAAGCGTGGCAGCGCATTCTGCGCCGCGCCGATTGGCCGTTGGCTTATTCCGAAGGCTTCAACCCGCAGCCCAAGATCACGTTTGC